>JAHWJJ010000272.1 GCA_019348475.1 Gemmatimonadota bacterium
ACCACCTGCGTGCTCTTCGGCGACGGCGCCGGGGCGGCGGTGGTGCAGCGGGCCAGCGACGGGCGCGGCATCCTTTCCACCTACATGAAGAGCGACGGCACCCTGGCCGAGCTGCTGTGGCGCCCCGGCGGCGGCGCGCGCATCCCGCTGGACATCGCGGTGCTGGACGAGCGCTCGCACTACGTGAAGATGGCGGGCCCCGAGGTGTTCAAGAGCGCCGTGCGCGCCATGTGCGACGCGGCCGAGACGGCCATGCAGCGCGCGGGGGTCACCAGCGGCGAGATCGACCTGCTGGTTCCCCACCAGGCCAACATCCGCATCATCGAATCCACCGCCAAGTACGCGCGGATGCCGATGGACAAGGTGTACGTGAACGTGGACCGCTACGGCAACATGTCGTCGGCCTCCATCCCCGTGGCGCTGGACGAGGCCATCGAGGCCGGGCGCATCGGCGAGGGGTCGCTGGTGCTGATGGTGGCGTTCGGCGCCGGCTTTACCTGGGCCGCCAACGTGGTGCGCTTCTGATGGGCGGCGAGCGCATCGCCCTGCTCTTTCCCGGGCAGGGCTCCCAGGCGGTGGGGATGGGGCGTGACCTGGCGGAGCGCTTTCCCGCGGCGCGCGCGGTGTTCCAGGAGGCGGACGACGCGCTGGGCTTTGCGCTCTCCCGGCTGATGTGGGACGGCCCGGCGGAGGAGCTGACGCTGACCGCCAACGCCCAGCCCGCCCTGCTGGCGCACAGCGCGGCCGTGTGGGCGGTGCTCAGGGACGCGGACCTGGACGTGGTCTGCGCGGCCGGGCACTCGCTGGGCGAGTTCAGCGCCTATCACGCCGCGGGCTCGCTGTCGTTCGCCGACGCCGTGCGCACGGTGCGCCGCCGCGGCGAGCTGATGCTGGAGAGCGGCGCCGCGCGGCCGGGGACCATGGCGGCGGTGCTGGGGCTGGACGACGAGGTGGTGGAGGGGGTGTGCCGCGAGGCGTCGGCGGACGGTTCCGTGGTGGTCCCCGCCAACTTCAACACCCCCGGCCAGGTGGTGGTGAGCGGCGACACGGCCGCGGTGGAGCGGGTGGGCCCCATGCTGGTCTCCGCGGGCGCCAAGAAAGTGCAGCCGCTGACCGTCTCCGGCGCCTTCCATTCGCCGCTGATGAAGGTGGCCGAGGCGGGGCTGCAGGCGCAGCTGGAGTCGGTCGAGTTCCGCGACCCCGCCTTCGCCGTCATCAGCAACGTGACCGCGCAGGCGGTGACGGAGGCGGAGGAAGCGCGCACGCTGCTCATCGACCAGCTGACGTCGCCGGTGCGCTGGACGCAGTCGGTGCAGACGATGCTGCAGATGGGCGCGGAGCGGTTCCTGGAGGTGGGCGCCGGAAAGGTGCTCACCGGGATGCTGAAGCGCATCGACAGGGCGGCCGAGGGACGCGGCGCGGCCGTGGGCACCGCGGAGGCGCTGGAGGCGCTGATGAACGCCGGTGCCCGATAGCTCCGAGCAGGTAGCCGGACCCGAACGCCAGGCACTGTCATCCTGAGTCATCCGGCATCCCGCGGCGGTGCGGGATGAAAGCGCAGTTCAACCTCACCCAGGGGTTTTTGGGGGAGGTGCGAGCCTGAGCGAGCGGAGGGGGCGCGGCGCGGAGCCGGCCATCCGTGCTGAAACCTTCTCCGCGGGCCGGCGGGTTTCGCAAAACCCCGTTACGGCGACGCGGCCCGTGCGAAGTGCGCGGAGTGGTGATATACTGCGCGCCTCGCATCCCGGGCACTTGAACCTGGGCACTTGACACTCTTCTGGACAGAGGCAGAGTGGAGCTACAAGGTCAGACCGCCCTGGTAACCGGTGGATCGCGGGGAATCGGGCTCGCCATCGCGCGGGAGCTGGCGGGCGCGGGGGCGCGCGTGGCGGTCGTCGCGCGCGACGGGGCGCGGGCGCAGGCGGCGGCGGACGAGCTGCCCGGCGCGGGTCACCGCGGCTACGCCTGCGACGTGGCCGACTCCGAGGCGTGCAACGCGCTGGTAAAGCAGGTGGAGGCCGACTTCGGCGCGCTGGACGTGCTGGTGAACAACGCCGGCGTCACGCGCGACAACGTGCTGATGCGCATCAAGGACGAGGACTGGGACGCCGTGCTGGACACCAACCTGCGCGGCGCCTTCAACCTGATGCGCGCGGCCAGCCGGGGGATGATGAAGCGGCGCGCGGGGCGCATCGTCAACATCAGCTCCGTGGTGGGCGTGACGGGGAACGCGGGGCAGGCCAACTACGCCGCCAGCAAGGCCGGGCTGATCGGAATGACCAAGTCCGTGGCCAAGGAACTGGCGGGACGGGGGGTTCTGGTCAACGCCGTCGCCCCCGGATACATTGAGACCGACATGACGGCCGACCTTCCCGAGGCCGCGCGCACGGCGCTGATGAACGGCATCGCGCTGCAGCGGCTGGGAAGGCCCGAGGACATTGCCCCCGCGGTGCGGTTCCTGGCCGGGCCGGGCGCGTCGTACATCACCGGGCAGGTGCTGGTGGTGGACGGTGGGATGGTGATGTAGGACGTTCAGGATGGGGGAGCCGCGCCGGCCATGGCCGGCGGGGCCGTACGCTCAAAAACCAACCAGGAGCACGTGAAATGGCGGACATCGAGGCGAAGGTCAAGGAGATCATCATCAACGAGCTGGGCGTGGATGCCGAGAAGGTTACGCCCGAGGCTTCGTTCGTGGAGGACCTTGGCGCGGATTCGCTGGATACCGTGGAGCTGGTGATGGCCTTCGAGGAGGAGTTCGGGATGGAGATCCCCGACGAGGAGGCCGAGAAGCTGCGCACCGTGGGCGACGCCATCGGCTACATCCAGAGCAACGCGCAGGCCTGAGCCGCGGACCGTCCGCGCCTCGTTTTTCCATACGGGCCGCCCCCGGGCGGCCTGGCCCGAGCTTCCCGAAGACCCGGAGCGGCTGATGAATCGCCGAGTCGTGATCACGGGGACCGGTCTGCTCACGCCCGTCGGGCTGGACGTCCAGGAATCCTGGGCGGCCCTGCTCGGCGGGCGTAGCGGTGCCGGGCCCATCACCCAGTTCGACGCGTCCGAGCACACGGTGCGCTTTGCCTGCGAGGTCAAGGACTTCGACCCCGGGGTGTACATCGACCGCAAGGAAGTAAAGCGCACGGACCGCTTCAGCCAGTTCGCCATCGCCACGGCCGTGCAGGCGATGAAAGAGGCGGGGCTGGACGAGACCTTCGATTCGCTGGACTCCGAGCGCTTCGGCGTGATCGTGGGCAGCGGCATCGGCGGCATCCACACCTTCGAAGAGCAGCACGGGCGGATGAAGGAGAAGGGCCCCGGCCGCGTATCGCCCTTCTTCGTCCCGATGTTCATCAGCGACATCGCCGCGGGGCTGATCTCCATCCGCTACAGGGCGAAGGGCCCCAACTACTGCACCGTCAGCGCCTGTGCCTCCGGCGCGCACGCGGTGGGGAACGCCTTCCGCAGCATCAAGCACGGCGAGGCGGACGTGATGCTGGCGGGGGGGACGGAGGCGTCGGTGACGCCGCTGACCATCGCCGGCTTCGCCAACATGACGGCGCTCAGCACTCGCAACGAATCGCCCGAGACGGCCAGCCGCCCGTTCGACGCGGGGCGCGACGGCTTCGTGCTGGGCGAGGGCGCGGGCATGGTGGTGCTGGAGGAGCTGGAGCACGCCCGCGCCCGCGGCGCCGCCATCATCGCCGAGGTGGTGGGATACGGGCAGACGGCGGACGCGTACCACATCACCGCCCCCGCCGAGGGCGGCGAGGGCGCGGTGCGCGCCATGCGCCTGGCGCTGCGCGAGGCGGAGGCGGACGCATCGGAGGTGGACTACGTGAACGCGCACGGCACCTCCACCCCCGCCAACGACAAGAACGAGTCCGCCGCGATCAAGACCGTGCTGGGCGACCACGCGCGCGACGTGATCGTCGGCAGCACGAAATCGATGACGGGGCACACGCTGGGCGCGGCCGGCGGCCTGGAGGCGGTGATCAGCGCGCTGGTGTGCCGCGACGGCAGGATCCCGCCCACCATCAACTACGAGACGCCGGACCCGGAGTGCGACCTGAACTACGGGACGGAGGGGATGATCGAGCGGCCGGTGCGGATGGCGCTCAGCAACTCCTTCGGCTTCGGCGGCCACAACGTGTGCCTGGCCATTCGCCGGTTCGACGGCTGAACGGCGCCGGCCACGATGGGTGGCCGGGGAATCGGACAGCCTGATATCAAACCGCGAGGAACCGCCCCCGGCGCGAACGTGCGCCGGGGGCGCTCCGTTGCATGAGACTGGCGGAATCACCTTTCGGGACGTAATCATGCAATCGGCTCGAAGACGGGCCCCCATTCCTCCCCCCGCGACAGGAGTGTTTCGCATGCGCAAGCTGAAGCTGGAACTGGACCAACTGGCCGTCGATTCGTTTACCACCGCGGCCGCCGGGCAGCCGCACGGCACCGTGCGCGGCGCCGGCCTGGAGGCGCGCGAGGCCGACCTGACCACGAACCACCCCACGATGTGGAGCTGTGCCACGGAATGCGGCGAGACCTGCGAGGCTACCTGCGACCCCACCTGCGAGGCGAGCTGCTACACCTGCTTCGATGACACGTGCAACTCGTGCGTGGCGACGCAGTGCTGGACGGGGATGTCGCCGGAGTGCTGCGCCTGAGCCTGCGGCGGTGAAGCCTCACCGCCCGCGGTGCCGCTGGCGCCCGGCGGCGCCTTCGGCTTCGACGGGCGACGAACCGGTGCCTGCCGTCCGGCCGTTCGACGGGCGGAAAAGATCGAGCACGAGAAGCGGCCCCGGCGCGAGGTGCGCCGGGGCCGCCTTTCCTGGATGCCTGGCCGATCAGCTGTCGGAGAATGCGACCTCTGCGTCTTCATCCTCTCCGGGATGGCTGACTACCAGCCCCTCCACGGGGAGCAGGCGGTGCGCTTCGGCGGCGGGGAGCTCCTGGACGTCGCGCAGCTTCCGTTCGCTGGCGCGCGTGCGTACCCCCGCCGCATCCCATCTGCTTGCTGCCTGGTGCTGCAGGTGCAGACGGCGTTCGCGCACGGCCAGAAGGTTGCCTTTACGGAGGAGAACAACCTGCTGCGCTCCCTTAGCATCCTCTCCAGCTGACGTCGCCCGTCGCGCCGACGGGCGGCGGGGTGCGCGGTCTGGCGCGGCGCGGGTGTTGTATCTCACCTTCGCGCCTTCACCGGCCGCGCACGCGCCCGGTGGAGCGGCGGGATTCGCTCGCAGGGGGATGGAGGATGGAGACGACGAGGCAGGAGGAGGGCGGGGAGGACAAGCCCGGCGCCATCGCCGGGGCGGTGGAGGAGGTCGCCGGTGAAAAGCTGGGGGTGGAGCCCTGGGAGCGGCCGACGATCTTTCGCGAGGCCGCCGGGGCCGCCACGGACGACGGGCTGGCGTACTGGGCCGTGCTCGTGCTTTCCGGCGCCATCGCGGCGCTGGGGCTGGCGATGAACAGCTCGGCCGTGGTGATCGGCGCCATGCTGGTGGCGCCGCTGCTGGCCCCGGTGATGGGGCTGGCGCTCTCCCTGGCCGTGGGGGACGGGCGGCTGGCGATCGAGACCGCGGCCCTCATCATCGGCAGCACCCTGGCCGTGATCGTCACCGGGGCGCTGGTGACGGCCATCCTCCCCTTCCACTCCATCACCATGGAGATCAGCGCCCGCACGCGGCCCAGCACGCTGGACCTGGCGGTCGCGGTGTTCTCCGGGGTGGTGGCGGCGCTGGTGACCGTCGCGCGCCGGTCGCGCCTGTCGGCGGCGATCCCCGGCGTCGCCATCGCCGTGGCGCTGATCCCGCCGCTGGCCGTGGCCGGGTACGGCGTGGGCGCGGGGTGGAACGAGCGGCTGATCCGCGGCAGCCTGCTCCTGTACGGCGCCAACCTCGCCGGCATCGTGCTGAGCGGGATGGCCGTCTTTCTGGTGGTGGGAATGCAGCGGCCGTCGGTGATCGCTGCCGCCCGGGCGTGGCACCAGGAGGACCCGCCGACGGGGCTGGCGGGGTGGATCGACCGGTTCCGCTGGGTGCGGGCGGCGGGGGTAATGCGCTCGCCGTGGGCCCGCGTGGGCTTGGTGCTGGGGTTCGTGGTGGTGATGGCGGTGCCCCTGAGCGAAACGCTGGGGCAGCTGGCGCGCGAGGCGCGGGTGCGCGCGAGCGTGGAGTCGGTGGCGGAGATGTTCGACGTGCCGGGGCGCTCGTCCATCCTGAACCGGCAGCTGCTGTTCGGCGACCGCGGCACGGAGGTGTACCTGCGCGTGGCGACGCGCGAGTGGTTCGGTGACGAGGAGCGCAGGAGGTTCGAGCGGACGGCGACGCAGCTGGCGGGGGAGACGGTGGCGCTGGTGCTGGAGCAGCTTCCCGCGACGCTGGGCGACGTGTCGGACCTTGCCGGCCTGCTCCCCCGCGCGCGCGACGTGCCGGCGGACCGGCCGCGGCCCGCGGAGTGGAAGGTGTCGGAGCTGCTGGCTTCCGTGCGCGCG
>JAHWJJ010000273.1 GCA_019348475.1 Gemmatimonadota bacterium
CGTGGTCGTCCTCCTGGACCGGGACGTGTTGTCCGTGGCGTCGAAGATGAACGCGGATCGTGGGGTCACGGCCTGGGCCGTAGGGCAGCCGGGTGATGCTCTGGAGGTGAGCGCCATCTCCCTCGGCGAGGTTCGGTACGGCATCGAGCTCCTGGAGCACGGAATCCAGCGGGCCAAGCTGGAGCGGTGGCTGAAGGTATCGATCCTCGACCACTTCCATCGCCGGGTGCTCTCCGTGACCAAGCACGTCGCGCTGAAGTGGGCACAGCTGACTGCGGCGGATCACCGACGCGGGCGCCCCCTCGACATGGCCGATGGACTTCTCCTTGCGACTGCGGCCGTTCACGGACTGACGATCGTAACCCGTAACGAGCGCGACTTCGAAGGCCGCGGCGTGCCCGTCCTGAACCCCTGGTCTCTGGCGGAATGAGTGACTTCTTCAAGGGCCACGGGCTGGGCAACGACTACGTCGCGGTGGAGATGGAGGGGCTCGGGATCGAGCTCACCCCGCTGGCCGTGCGGCTGATCTGCGACCGGCACACGGGCGTGGGGTCCGACGGCGTCCTGGCGCGCGTCCCCAGCGACTCCGCGGACTTCGGGCTGCGCATCTTCAACCCCGACGGCAGCGAGGCGGAAAAGAGCGGCAACGGGCTGCGCATCTTTGCCGCGTACCTGCTGGAGGGCGGCCACGTCGCCCCGCACGCGCGGTTCACGGTGCAGACGCCCGGCGGCACCGTGCGGATGCAGATCCTGTCGCAGTCGGCGGACGGCGTGCTTTCCGTCGAGGCGGAGATGGGGACCGCCACCTTCCGCAGCGCCGACGTGGGACTGGGCGGGCCCGACCGCGAAACGGACAACGAGCCGCTGGAGCTGGAGTCGGGCGACGTGGTGCACGTGAACACCGTGTCCATCGGCAACCCCCACTGCGTGATCTTTCAGGACGAGCTGGACGTGGAGACGCTGCGCCGGCGCGCACCGCAGATCAGCACGCACCCGCAGTTCGCGCGCGGCGTGAACGTGCAGTTCGCCGTTCCCGTGGAGCCGGACGGCGTCGACGCGTGGGTGTGGGAGCGCGGCGCGGGCGAGACGCGCGCCTCCGGCAGCAGCGCGTGCGCCATCGCCGCCGCCGCCGTACGGCGGGGGATGGTGAGCGAGCGGCAGGTGCAGGTGCGCATGCCCGGCGGCGCCCTGCACGTGCACGTGCGCGACGACTGGAGCCTGGTCCTGCGCGGCCCCGTTGAGTCCGTCTACCGGGGGACGTTCAGCCGGGGGATGCGGCGCCGGCTGGAGATGCTGGGATGAGCCTGGCCAAGCGCATCATCCCCTGCCTGGACGTCAAGGACGGGCGCGTGGTGAAGGGGATCCAGTTCGTGGGGCTGCGCGACGCGGGCGACCCCGTGGAGCAGGCGGTGCGCTACGACGCCGAGCGCGCCGACGAGCTCTGCTTTCTGGACATCACCGCCAGCCACGAGGGGCGCGCCTCCATGCTGGACGTCATCCGGCGCACGGCGGACAGCGTCTTCATCCCCTTTACCGTCGGCGGCGGCATTCGCTCGGTGGACGACTTCAACGCCATCCTGGGCGCCGGGGCCGACAAGGTGGCCGTGAACACCGCCGCCCTGGCCGACCCGGAGCTGGTGCGGCGCGCGGCCGACCACTTCGGCTCCCAGTGCGTCGTCGTGGCCGTGGACGCACGGCGCACGCAGGCGGAGGGGATCGCGTCGGGGTGGGAGGTCTACACCCACGGCGGGCGCAGCGCGACGGGGATGGACGCGGTGGAGTGGTGCGCGCGCGCGCAGGAGCTCGGCGCAGGCGAGATCCTGCTGACCTCAATGGACCGCGACGGCACCCGCGACGGGTACGACCTGCCGCTGCTGAGCGCCGTGTCCGCGCGGGTGCGCATCCCCGTGATCGCCTCCGGGGGCGCGGGGGCGCTGGAGCACCTGGACGCCGCCCTTTCGGCGGGGGCGCACGCCGTGCTGGCCGCCTCCATCTTCCACTTCGGCGAGTTCACGCTGGCCGAGGCGCGGCGCTACCTGGCCGCGCGGGGCCATCCCGTGCGCCCCTGACGAGCTTTCGGCGCGGCCCTTGCCGTGGGGGCGGGGACCGAATGCGCGTGGATGGACGACGGGGTGCCCCGCGGCGCCCGCGAAACGAGGAGAGGGTACGTTGAACCGAGGATTGCAGCGTAATTTTCAGGCGCTGGCGCTCGCCGCGCTGGTGACCTCGCTGGCCGCGTGCGGCGATGACGGCGCGGCGGAGGGAGAGAAGGGCAAGGACGGTGCGGTGGTGGTGGACACCGGCGCCGCAAAGGGCCAGGACACCGCCGCGCAGGCACAGGCCGGGAACCGGTTCGCGATGGGCAACAGCGCGGCCCAGGCCCAGCAGTGCATGCAGCAGCGCCAGGCGCGGCTGGACTCCGCGGCGCAGGCGCTGCTGGCCGACTCCACCGCCAAGCGGCCGGGCGCCGGGCGCAACCCGGTCTTTGCCAAGGAGCAGGGCTGGTACCCCAAGATGCCGGAGTTCCGCGACGGCGTGCTGCTGCCGTGCAACCGCATCGTGGTGTACTACGGCAACCCCAACTCCACCCGGATGGGGGCGCTGGGCGAGTTCCCGCGCGAGGAGATGCTCTCGCGGCTGCAGCGGCAGGTGGAGCAGTGGCGGCAGGCGGACCCCAACACACCGGTGATCCCGGGGCTGCACATGGTGGCGGTGGTGGCGCAGGGCGACGCCGGCCCCTCGGGGCACTACCGCACGCAGATGCGCGACACGCAGGTGGACTCCATCTACCAGATGGCCAAGTCCATCGACGGCATCTTCTTCGTGGACATCCAGGTGGGCACGGACGACATCCGCAACATCCTGCCCCGCTTCGACTACATCCTCAAGAACCCGGACGTGCACCTGGCGGTGGACCCCGAGTTCTACATGCGCGAGGGGGTGGTGCCGGGCCGCAAGATCGGGACGATGTACGCGCGCGACATCAACTGGGTGATGGACCACCTCACCAAGATCGTGCAGGAGCACAACCTGCCGCCCAAGGTGCTCATCATCCACCGCTTCACGCGCGGCATGGTGCCCGACGTGCAGAACGTGCGGCTGCGCCCGGAGGTGCAGCTGGTGATGCACATGGACGGGTGGGGCGCGCCGTGGCTGAAGTATGACTCGTACCGCGACTACATCGTGCGGTACCCGGCGCAGTTCACAGGGTGGAAGAACTTCTACCACAACGACACCAAGAAGGGCGACCCGCTCACCACGCCGAACGACCTGCTGCAGCTGTGGCCGGAACCGCTCTACATCCAGTACCAGTAGCCGCGGCGGCGCTAGATCGACGTCGGTCGGGGCTCCTCTGGTGAGGAGCCCCGTTTTCTCGAAGCGCCCCAGCACCCGCGGGCACGTCACGCACGGCCTCCGCGGGAGAGTTCATCGGGTCCACCGCAGGCTCGGGCCGACAAAAGGGGCTTTCCTCGCGGAAAGCCCCTGTCAAGGCGGTGGTGGCGGACTGCCGGTCCCGTTGGCCGGCGGAGCGGCGTCAGCGCCAGTCCGGCCCACGGTAATACGTGTCCTTGTCGCGGCTCCAGCTCAACGGGATCGCCTCCCCGGTGGCGAGGATGAGCACGTGCAACCGCGCGGCCAGCCCCGCTTGGGGAGCAACGGCGACGATCACGTGCGCGCCGTCGGGCGACCAGGCGAATTCGGAGATCCCCGCCGCCACCAGCTGCGGCGTTCCCCCCTGTGCATCAGCGATCACCAGCCTGCCGCCGGTGAGGTACGCGATCCGGGTCCCCGACGGAGACCAGCGCACCAGCCCCACACTATCCGCCAGGCGCGTCTCCACGCCCGTGGCCAGATCCCGTATCCACAGCTCCGTGGGACCGCCGTGGAAGTACCCACGTACGAAGGCGAGCCGCTGGCCGTCGGGTGACACGTCGGGTTTGTGGTCGAACTGCATACGGGCAAACGCCGTCACCATCTCAGCGCCCGACAGGTCCGGGCGCATGCGCCAGATCTGGTAGCCCAGCTTTGCCTCCTGGTACTCGGCGGATGCCGAGAGATAGATCCACGCGTTGTCGCTGGTGGGCGCCAGCCACCGCGGGGTCAGGTCGCGCAGGTTGACGGCCCTCATCCCCGGTTCTCCGAATGCCGCCTTCCCAACGTAGGTGTGGGGGCGGTCTTCGAAAATGAGCAGCGAGTCGCCGCCCGCGAACCAGCGGGGGATGACGTCGTGGGTCCAGTCCGCGCCCGTAACCAGCTGCCGGTTGCTGCCGTCCAGCTGAAGCGTGACCACCTCCTTGAAGCTCGTGGAGCTGTTGGGGCGAAAGCCGCCGCGCTGCGCCGCGATCACCCCGGGAGGTACCACGCTGAACCTCGCGGTGTCCTGCACCGTGCCGCTCTGCAGCGCCACGTAGTGCCGCCCGAGCTGCGGGGAGCGAACCTGCTCGCCCTCTACCGCGGCGCGCGGGGACGGCGTTCGCTGCACCGGAACGGGGTTCCTGTACCGGTCGCGCCCGGTGGCCACGAGACGATAGCCCACGGAAAGATATAGCGTGGTATCCCGCGGTGACGCGTCGATGCGCACGGGCTTGCCCGACGTGATCGTGATCGTCGCCGTATCCGTCAGATCGGCGGCCCGCACGCCCACGGTCGCACGACCCGCGATGCTGTCCAGCCGCATGCGGACGGAAAGCCGGCCGTCCGCGCCCGTCTTTGCCACGAGGGGCGTGGTGAACGCATCGGAGCCGGCGGGCGCGAACAACACGGCTGCCTGACCGCCCTGGGGCTCCGAGTAGAGCGTGACATCCGCGGCCGGCATAGGGTTTCCCCTGGTATCGCGGAGCTCCACCACGAGCGGCTGGTCCAGGATCGCCTGAATGCTATCCGCCTGCCCCCGCCCGGCTACGATGGCCAGATTACCGGCCCGCGGCGGCTCGGGCTCCAGAGGCGGGGTGCCGCGCTCTGCGCACGCGCCGAAAACGGCGAAGATGCCGCAGCCCAGCAAGGCGCGGGTCAAGAGACGCGGAGTTTTCATCGGGAAGGGAGGAACAGGGAGAGGAAACGTGTGTCGGATCAAACATAGGGGGTCAATCCCGTTTGTCCAGCGTGCACGTTGCCCAGCCTCGTGCTCCGGCACCGGCGGCGATCAGGGGCTCCCCCTGGCAGAGAACCCCTTCCGTCGTGCGTCCGTGCGCTGAGCGCGGCGTACATCCGTCAGGCGTTCGCCATCTCGGGCTGGCCCAGGTTGCGGCCCTCCTGCGTGCGGGGCTTGTTCAGCCGCACGCGGACGTCCTGGTGCGCCTGGTCGGCGTCGGGCGCGTTCCAGTCGGTCAGCAGCGCCGTGACCGCGGTGAGCGCCGTCAGGCCCAGGAAGAAGTTGCGCGCGCGGCGGTCGTTCTCGAAGCCCAGCAGCCTGGGAAGGAAGGGCAGCGCCAGCCCCAGCATCACCTCCGTGGCGCCGTGCCCCTTGAACGGCACGGCCTTCTTCGCTGAAAGCGGGTAGTCCGTCAGCAGCGACAGCCCCAGGTACGCCGCGGCGAGCCCGTACGCCAGGTTCTCGGCCTGCCGGGGAAAGCCCAGCGCGCGCGGCGCCGCGGCCGTCGTCGCCACCGTGGCGTAGTCCACCATCCCATGCCTGCGGCCGTCAATCGGCTTCTGCATCTGTACCTCCTCCGGTTGAAGTGCGGCCCTGAACCGAGGCAAGCCCCGTGCCCTTCGCGCGGCACGTAAGTCAACGCGGCGCAAGATGTTGCGCGTGTGGCCCGCGCGCCGGGATCGGCGAAAAGTAAACGACGTCGGCGGATGCGAGCGCCTCGCATCCGCCGGTGTCCAGCAGTTCGCCCGACCTGCGATCAGAGTCCCGCAGCCTCCGTCCTGGCGGCGCGGGAGCGGCTGGGGAAGGTGTCGGGATCGTCGTCCAGCCACTCGACGGGATCGCCCACGCGGATTTCGCCGTCGTCCAGCACCTCGGCAAAGGCGCCGCCGCCCCAGTCCCGGCGCATGGCCGTCCGCAGTCCGGGGAGCACCTCGTCCATCCGCTCGCAGGGCATGGTTTCGCCGCGGACGCGCAGGCGGCACCCGCCCACGCGCAGCACGCGCCCGCGCGAGTTCTGCAGGCGGATGCCGCGCAGCAGCAGGTTGGCGCGGCGCGACGACGGCGGGGCCTCACCGGCGAGCTGGTCCATCAGCGACCGCCACACCTCTTCCTCGATCAGCGTCACCTGCCGCCGCCCGCCCTGGTTGGCGTTGCCCACCAGCCCGCGCCCCGCCACCAGCGTGGCCGACGGCGCGGGATCCATCTTCCCCCGCCTGGCGCGCTTGATCCAGATGTTCGCCAGCTCACCCATGAAAAGTAGTGCGTGAGTGCGGAAGTGCGTGAGTGCGGAAGTGACTCGCAACTTCCGCACTCACGCACTCACGCACTCACGCACTCACGCACTCACGCACTCACGCACT
>JAHWJJ010000274.1 GCA_019348475.1 Gemmatimonadota bacterium
CACTTTCGCACTTTCGCACTTTCGCACTTTCGCACTCACGCACTCACGCACTCCCATGCGGCTCGCCCTGATCTCCGACGTCCACGCCAACCTCCCTGCGCTGGAGGCGGTGCTGAATTCCATCCGCGGAAACGTGGACGTGGTGCACCACCTGGGCGACCTGGTGGGATACGCGCCGTGGCCCGACGAGACGGTGGAGCGCATCCGCGCCGAGGGGGTGACGGGGGTCGCGGGGAACTACGATTCCACCGTTGCGACGGACTACAAGCACTGCGGGTGCAGGTACGAGGACGCGCGGCAGGAAGCGCTCTCACACCTGAGCTACGAGTGGACGCGCCGGCACGTGAAGCCGGAGACGAAGCGAATCCTGGGCGCACTCCCGTTCCGGCTGGACCTGCGGCCCCTGGGCGGGCACGTGCCGGGGCCGCGCGTGATCCTGGTGCACGGCGCGCCCACGCTCAACACGCTGTACTGGACCGAGGACCGCAGCGACGACTTCTGCCTCAAGATGGCGGAGCAGGCGGGGGCGCAGCCGGGTGACGTGATCTGCTTTGGGCACACGCACGTGCCGTGGACGCGCGAGGTGCAGGGGATCCGCTTCGTAAACACCGGCTCCGTCGGCCGGCCCAAGGACGGCGACTGGCGGGCCGGGTACGCGGTGCTTTCGGTGGATGAGCGCGGCGTGGAGACCGAGTTCGTGCGCGTGGAGTACGACGTGGAGCGGACGATGGAAGCGATCCGGAAGAGCGACCTTCCAGACGACTTTGCCGAGTACCTGCGCACCGGCGGCAAGCCGCAGCCGGCGGGGGTGTAGCGGAATCCAGCGGGAGATCAGAGCCGTCGCCGCGCAGCGCGCCGGGGATGGGGCTTTGCCGCGCGCACCATCCCGACGAAGCGGGAGTCAAACCTCGCCCAGGAGGTTTTTGGGGGAGGTGCGAGCCTGAGCGAGCGGAGGGGGCGCGCCACGGAGCCGGCCTCACCTGCTGGAAATCTGTCCGCACATCCGGGCCATTCAGCGAGCGCCCGCGGGAAATTGGAAGTCCAACGTCGCCTGCGCGCGACCGAAGGCCTTCTCTCCGGGGCATGAGCCGGGGTCCGCAGAGGTGCAGGGTCCAGAGTTTTGCTGGCAAGGTCCTTCGGTCGCCGCCAGAATCCCGGTGAAGGCAACGACGTTCGCGGCGGCTCCCTCAGGGTGACGGGGCGTTCAGCTTTGCTCGCACGCCCACCGCGATTTTCAATACTCCAGCAGCGCGTGGACGGAGTGGTCCGGCAGGGCGGCGCGGCCGTTCAGGAAGGCGAGTTCGATGACGAACGCGACCTCCGCGATCTGCCCCCCCAGCTCCTGGATGAGCTCGGCGGCGGCGCGGGCGGTGCCGCCGGTGGCCAGCAGGTCGTCGATCAGGAGCACGCGCTCGCCGGGGGTGACGGCGTCGCGGTGCATCTCCAGCGCGTTGGTCCCGTACTCCAGCGCGTACTCGCGGGTGATGCGGTCCGCGGGGAGCTTGCCCAGTTTGCGGATGGGGACGAACCCCACGCCCAGCGCCACCGCCAGCGGCGCCCCGAAGATGAACCCGCGCGACTCGATCCCCGCCACCACGTCGATCCCCTGGCCGCCGTAGCGCCGGGTGAACGCGTCCACTACGTGTTTGAGGCCGCCGGCATCGCGCAGCAGGGGCGTGACGTCGCGGAACAGGATGCCGGGCATGGGAAAGTCCGGCACGTCGCGGATGAGCGCCTTCAGGTGCTCCATCGGTGTGTCCTCGGGCGGGATGGGAAGCGATGGGGACGGCGTGCGGCTGACGGGCGCCAATCTAGGCGCCGCCTGCGCGCGCGACAAACCCCGGGACGTTGACCGGCCGCGGCGCCGGGCGTATCCTGCACCCCCAGGCGCCACCTCCATCCCCTCCCCCGGCCCATGCTCTTTCACAGCGTCACCCAGGGCATTCGCGTAACCGCGACGCCGTTCTACCTGCAGGCGCGCTCCGATCCGCGCGCGCCGCGGTACGTGTTCGCGTACCGCATCCGCATCGAGAACGTGGGCGAGGACACGGCCACGCTGCGGTGGCGGCACTGGTACATCCACGACGCGGCCGGCGGCGACAGCGAGGTGCAGGGCGAGGGCGTGGTGGGCGAGCAGCCCACCATCGCGCCCGGCGAGGTGCACGAGTACGAGAGCTTTTGCGTGCTGCAGGGCCCGGAGGGGCACATGGAGGGATACTACCAGATGGAGCGGCCCGACGGCTCCAGCTTTCGCGCCGCCATCCCCCGCTTTCTTCTTCGCGCGGTGGCGGCATGACCACACGGCTGGCCCGTGCCGCCGTGGCCGCGGCGGCGCTGCTGGCGGGCGGGTGCCGCGGCGGCGGCACCGACAGCTCGCAGCTTCCCCTGCGGTTCAGGGTGCAGCCCGCCGGGACGGTGGCGCCCGGCGACAGCATGCGGATGACGGCGTACCTGGTGAACCCCGGAAGCCGGCCCGTGCGGCTGGAGTTCGAGAACCAGTGCCAGGTGGAGTTCTACGTGCAGGCGCCCGACAAGACGGTGCTGCACCCGCCGGGCGGCGGCACCACCTGCGTGGGTGCGCCCACGGTGCTGGAGCTCGCCGCGCGCGACTCCGTCCGCTTCGACGACGCGTGGCTGGTCGCGTCCACGTACGCGCTCGACCACACCGCCTACGCGGTGCTCTGGGAGCACCACCAGGCCCGTGGCGAGGAGCGCGAATACGAGCGCGGCCATCGCTCCAACATCGTCACCTTTCGCCTCGCGGAGCCGCAGCAGTAGCGGTAGCCGTAGCGGTCGCGGGCGCGGTCGATACGCAAAGGGCGCGGGGAGAGGCGTCTCCCCGCGCCTTCGCGCGTCCGCCTGACGGAGCCGACTACACCGCGCCGGCGGGGGTGCGCAGGTTGTGGCAGGTGGCGAGGTCGCACCCATCCAGGTCGGCGCCGGCCAGGTCGGCATCCCCCAGGTCCGCGCCGTTCAGGATGGCGCCGCGCAGGGTGGCGCCGTGAAGCCGTGCGGCCTCCAGGCTGGCCTCGGTGAGGTCGGCGCCGGACAGGTCGGCGCGCTCCAGGTTGGCGCCGGCCAGGTTGGCCCGCGACAGCCGCGCCCGCCCGAACCGCGCCCCCACGCTGCGCAGGTTGGAAAGGTCCGCCGTCTGCAGCCCCGCGTCCGTGAAGTCCGCGCCGTCGGCGGTGGCATGGCGCAGGTTGGCGCCTTCCAAGTCCGCCCGCTCCAGCCGCGCGCCCGTGAGGTCGGCCTTGTGCAGCCCGGCCTCGCGCAGCCGCGCGCCGGTCAGCGTGGCGTTGCGCAGGTTGGCGCGCGTGAGGTCGGCGCCGGTCGCGTCGGCGCCGCTGAGGTCGGCGTCCTGGAGCACGGGCGGATGCTGCGCCCCCGTGCGGGCGCCGTTCGCGTCGCGCAGGACGGCGTCCGTAAGCGTGGCGCCGGTGAAGTCCGCCTCCTGCAGGCAGGCGCCGGTCAGGTTGGCCCGCGACAGGTTGGCGCCGGCCAGCTTTACCCGGCTGAGATCGGCGAGCGACAGGTCGGCGCCCGCAAGGTCCAGCCCGGAAAGGTCCGCGCCGCTCAGGTTGGCCGCCGCCAGCGAGCGCCCGTCCTGCCGCAGCCGCCCCTCCACGTCCGCGCGCGACAGGGCGGGGGCGCGTGTGGCGCCGTCTGCGCCACCCTCGTTGAACAAGCTGGAGATCCGCTCGAGAATGGACATGTGGGCCTCCCGGGTGAGCCGTGGGGGCGCCGCCGCGAACGGCGGCGGAAGGGCTCGGCGTGGGCTGTTCCCAGCGCCCGTTCCGCCGATCCTGGCGCGTGTTGCCGCACGCTTCGTTCCGCAAGGAAAACCCCCAGCGGCCAGCACGTCTGGTGCAGCATGGCGAAGCGCCCGCCCGAGCGGCTGAAGCCGCCGCAACGACAGCGGAAAGCCCCGCAAACTGCGCGGGGCTTCAACGGCCAGGGGCCCACGGGTGTGCACACACGGGCGTGCGGCAGGAGCCAGTCCGCGACGGCGGACTTCGCGATTTTTCGGCGAATTCATTCGCTCCGGCTGGGACTTCGCCACGGGCATCCGCTCCGGGCCGGGACATCGCCCGGTCATTCGCCCCGGCTGCGGCTTCGCGACGCCGACGGCGCGGCTCTGGTCCAGGGGCGGGCCCCGCGCCGGACATCGGCTAGAGCCGCCGCTGGGACAGCGGAAAGCCCCGCAAACGGCGCGGGGCTTCAAGGGCCAGGTCCCGCGGGGTGTGCACGGGCGCCTTACGGCTGCCCCAGCGCCCGCAGCCGCTCCTGCGCGGGCCGGTGGTTAGGCTGCAGGGTGAGCGCCCGGCGGTACTCGGCGATGGCGCGATCGCGCTCGCCCAGCGCCTCCAGCACCCGACCCAGCTCGAACGCGGCGCCGGCGGAGCTGGGGAACTGCTCCACGTTCAACTCCAGGATCCTCCGCGCTTCCGCCTGCCGCCCCTCCGCCCCCAGGCGCGCGGCCAGCGTGCTCAGCGTCCGCTCGCCGAAGTTGTACGTGAATCCCCCGTAGTGCTGCGCCCGCAGCGCGCGGTACACCGCCACCGCCGAGTCCGCGCCCTGCGCGCGCGCCACCGTGAGCAGCGTATCCTCCAGCATCAGCGGGCGCGGCGCGCCGCGGTGGCAGGTCACGCATCCCACCTGCATCCGCTGGTCGCCCAGCTCGGGGATCGCGGGCATCACCTCACCGTTGATGCGCCGCACCATCCGCATCATCCCGCGCGCCACCTGCTTCGCTTCCCTGGCGTCGGAGGCGAAGTTCAGCGAGTCCGGCGGCGCCCCCTCGTACGGCACGTGGCAGTGGGTGCAGCGCACTCCCAGCGACGACGAGAACCCGCGCATCACCGCCGTCAGCGCCGCGCGAGAGATGGTGTCCGGGAGCACCTGCAGGTTCTGGAACTCACCGCGGGGCGACCCGCCGGCGACGGGGGCGGCTCCGGGCGCCGGCGCGCGGGGCGCCTGTCCCACGCAGGCCGAGAGCGCGGCCAGCAGCAGCACGGTGCGGAAGGCGGATTTCCTGGGCATGGGCATTCAGTCGAAGGGGACGCCAACATTGCGGCGGGAACCGGAACGCCGCGCATCCGGCAGCCGACGCAATTCTCATTCTTTTCCGCTCCGCCGCAAGCCCCCCGGCAGGCACGGCGCACCGGCACCGGCTCGGAGCCGCCGTCGGTTGGCGCGCCGCGCGGCCGGGCCGCCCGGCACCGGCTCTCCGCCGGCTCAGCCGAGGCGGGATCGGCTTCTGCGCCGCCCGGCCCGGCGTGGAACGTGCGGCTCGTCCGGGCGGAGCGCGGGCGCGGGGCGGCGGGACGGGATGCCACCGGCGCGTCCGCCAGGGTGCGAACCGGAGGGCAGCCTCGAGGGGGGGGACGATGGCGGAACGGGATCTGATCGAAGCCGTAAAGCGCGCGGGCAAGCCGCTGCGCGACGACGCGGACCTGGACCCGCTGCTGGAGCGGATCGGCGACGCGAGGGTGGTGCTGCTGGGCGAGGCCTCGCACGGCACGCACGAGTACTACACCTGGCGCGACCGCCTCAGCCGGCGGCTGATCACCGAAAAGGGTTTCGGCTTCATCGCCGTGGAGGGCGACTGGCCGGACTGCTACCTGGTCAACCGCTGGATCAAGGGCCACGACGGCGACGGCGGCGCGCGCGAGATGCTGCACGCCTTCGAGCGCTGGCCCACCTGGATGTGGGCCAACCACGAGGTCGCTCAGCTGGCCGAGTGGCTGCGCGACCACAACCGGGCCCTCCCCGATGACGGCCGCGTGGGCTTCTACGGGCTGGACGTGTACTCGCTGTGGGATTCGATGGACGTGGTCACCCGCTACCTGGAAAAGGTGGACCCGGAAGCGGCAAAGCGGGCGCGGGGCGCGTACGGCTGCTTCGATCCGTACGAAGAGGACGTGCAGGACTACGCCATGGCCACCGCGCTGGTCCCTACCAGCTGCGAGGAAGAGGTCGTCCGCATCCTGATGGACCTGCGCGCCAAAGGGCCCGACTACCACGAGGAGGGGCGCGAGGCGTACTTCAACGCCGAGCAGAACGCGCTGGTGGCCCGCAACGCCGAGCGCTACTACCGCGCGATGATCCGCGGCGGCGCGCCCAGCTGGAACGTCCGCGACACGCACATGATCGAGACGCTGGAGCGCCTGCTTCGGCACCACGGCCCGGAGTCCAGGGCCATCGTGTGGGAGCACAACACCCACGTGGGCGACGCGCGCGCCACCGACATGGCGCGCGCGGGGATGGTGAACGTGGGTTCGCTGGCGCGCGAGCGGTGGGGCGGCGACGTGGTGATCGCCGGCTTCTCGTCGCACCGGGGCAGCGTGATCGCGGGGAGCGAGTGGGGCGCGCCCATGCAGCGCATGCCCGTGCCCGAGGCGCGCGAGGGGAGCTG
>JAHWJJ010000275.1 GCA_019348475.1 Gemmatimonadota bacterium
GCCCCGCGCAGTTTGCGGGGCTTTCCGCAGTTGTTGCGGCGGCTTCAGCCGCTCCGGCGTACGGCTACCCCCGAAGCTCCAGTCCGCGGGTGGTGATGAGGGCGGCGCCGTCGTTCATCCACCGGGCCAGGCTTTCGGCCTCGCTCTCCAGCCCCAGGCCCCAAGTGGCATCGGTGACGAGCGTGACGGGGATGCGGCGCTCCAGCATCCCTTCCACCGCGCCCTTTACGCACACGTCGCGCGCCACGCCCACCATGATCACCTCCAGCGGCGCGCCCAGGCGGTCGCGGAAGGCGGCCAGGAGCGCATCCGTCGCGGCATTCCCCTCGAACACGCTGAAGCGGCTCTTCTGGATGAAAACCGGCCGCCGCTCGTCCAGGGCGCGGCGGGCGGCGCGGTCCGCGTCGTCATTCCCCGCGTCGCGGGGGAGGATGACGGGGTCGGCGGGGCGGATCTCCGGGATGACGAACGCGCCCTCGCGCTCGTCCGCGTCGTCCGACAGCCCCATGCAGTGCGGCGGGTACGTGCCCCTGGAGGGGTCGGGCGCCACGGGACCGATCTCCGCGTCCGCGTACTCGTGCCAGTCGCCGGTGTAGACGATGGCGTCGCAGTGGGCGCGCATCCACGCGACGGCCTTCACCAGTTGCGGGACGATCTGCGTGGCCCCGCGGTCGGCGCCGCCATCGAACAGGTCGTGCACGTACAGCCGGCCGCCCTGCTCCGGCGGCAGCATGAAGTCGTTCTGCACGTCGACGATCCAGCCGATGCGGGCCGGGGCGCGGGCGAAGTTCGTCGCGGTTGGGCGAGTCATGTGCTGCACCCTTGAGGGAATAGGGAATAGGGAATAGGGAATAGGGAACAGGGAATAGCCTGCAATCGTCCCCCGCTCCGACCACTTTCGCACTTTCGCACTTTCGCACTTTCGCACTTTCGCACTCACGCACTCACCCGGTCCCAATCCAGCCGCACGAAGCGCGGGTTCTCACGGAACGTCCGGCCCACTTTGCCCTCGTCCCTGCCTTCCACGCGGACCAGGTCCGCGGTGAAGTCGAAGTCCGTCAGGAGGCCGTGGTCGCCGCGGCTGTGGCCCAGCAGGCTGCTCCCCACCCCGTACGCGGCGGTGGGGACGCCCTCCTTCTCGAAGTGGCGGATCTTGTCGGGGGTAAAGCCGCCGCTGACCACGATTCCCACGTCGCCGAAGCCCTCCGCGTCCAGCGCCGCGCGGATCTTGCGCACCAGGTACGCGTTGACGCCGGTCAGCTTCGCGCGGCCCCATACCGCCGGATCGCCGATGAGCGAGTCGTCGATCAGCCGCTCGCTGGTATCCACCCGCACCCCCGTCAGCGCGCCGTCGCCGAATTCCGCGCGCATCGCCCGCGCGACGGCCAGCGAGGTCTCGACCGAGTTGTTGTCGTAGTCCACCAGGCTCATCACCTGCACGCCGGGCTCCTCGTCGCGCAGGTAGCGCGCAAAGGCGAGCGTCGCCTGCACCGTGTCGCCGTGAAAGGCCGCAATCATGGCGTGCGGCATGGTCCCCACGCCGCGCGCGCCCCACCACGCGCCGGCGGCGTCGCTGGAGACGCTGGCGGCGCCGCCCACCTGCGCCGCGTAGCCGTCCGGCGTCTGCACCCGCCAGTCATCGTGGCGCGGCGCCATGAAGATGACGGGCTTGCCCTGGGCTGCATCCACCACCGTACGCGTGTTGGACGCCACCAGGCTGCGCCGGGCCAGCACCCCCAGCAGCGGCGTCTCCAGGTGCGCAAAGCCCCCGTAGCGTCCCGTGACGTGCATCACCGGCTCCCAATCGTCCTCGCCGCCGGCGTTGATGGCGTCGCCCTCCAGCAGCGTGTCGATCTGCAGCTCCGCGGCGCGGAAGCCCGGGGCGAGCTGCGTCTGCAGCAGGCGGACGGCCTCGTACACGCCCGCCAGCACGCCGCGCCGCTTTGCGAACACCTGCATGGTGACGACCGGGTCGCGGCCGGCGTGGCGCAGCGTATTGGCCGTGCGCACGAAGTAGCGGTCCGACAGCCAGCCCGTCCCCATCCGCGGATCGAACTGAAAGATCTCGCACGGATAATCGCGCAGCCCCTGGTGCAGCGCCTGGGTCCGCTGCGCCGGATCGGTCGGGGTTCCGTTCATCGTCCGCTCGTCAGGAGGGGGTGGATCCGCATCGCACCATCATACTCGTTACGAGAATAATACGCACGCACACCGCCGTCAAGCATGATCGGCGGGGGCGCGGCGATCACCGGTTTTCTTCAGGCGCCAGGTGCAGCCAGGGAAAGCGGATCGAGGTGTCGAGCCGCGCCCGGACGGCGTCGGGGAGGAAGGCGTACAGTTCCGGCGCCACGCCGGGCCCCTTGCCCTCGCGCGGGCGCCGCCTTCCCGTGCGGGCTACGATGCGCGGCGCGCGCGACTTGCCGCGCTCCGCGGGGGCCACCGCGCGGCGAAAGTTGGAGCGGTGCAGCGGCCGTCCGGCGATGGACTCGCAGGCGGCCTGCAGCTCGTCCAGCGTGGCCTCCGGGCCGGTGAGGGCCATCAGCGCGGCTGGCGTGTACTTGATCTTTCCCCGCACGCGGCCCAGCGCGTCGGCCAGGATCTGCCGGTGGTCGAACGCCATCTCGCGCCCGAACAGCGCGTCCTGCGGCCGCGCGTCCGCCCTTCCCCACTGGTCGCGGCGCGCCTCGGGGACCAGCCGCGCCTCCATCAGCAGCGCCCACCGCTCCGCCGTACGCTCCTCGTTCCAGTCGCGCAGCCCGAAGAGCTCGCGCACCCGCTCTACCCCGTGCGGGGCCGCGTGCGCCCACCCGTCCAGCGCCTGCACGACGGCCGACAGGTGCGCCTGCCGCCCCTCGTCGCGAAGGTCTTCCCAGGGAAGGTAGTCGTAGACGTCGGCCCAGTGGGCGCGCGCCGCGTCGTCCGCGCCGACGGCCTGGGACGCGCCGTGCGTGAGCATCAGGTACGCCGCCGTCGTGACGCGCGTGCCCCGTGCGATCCACGCTCCCGTGGACGGATCGCGGTAGCCGGCGAACTGGCGCGGGTCGCGGCCGTTGCGGCTGTAGCTGCCCAGGGGCTCGATGAAGTCGGGCGCGTCGACACCGGTCTCCTCGCGCAGCTCGCGGATGGCGGCCTGGCGGGTGTCCTCGTCGGCATCCCACTCCATGAAGCCGCCGGGCCACGCGTCCAGCCCCGCGAACGGCACGCCCCCGCGCTCCACCAGCAGCGCGCGCAGGGTGCAGCGCGGGCCCGACGTGTCCAGCGCCAGCGCCACCGCGTCGCCGGTAACGGACTGGCGCGGATAGTCGCCCGCGTTGTACTGCACCGCCCACTCGGGAACGGGCTCGTCTACCGGGACCTCGATCTCGTGGCTCACGGCGCGCGGTCGGAGGGATGAAATGCCGACGTTCTCATCGCGAGAACTACGCCGCCGAGCCCGCCGCGCGCAAGGCTGGGACGGCTGGTGGGGGGGAGAGAACGGTGAACTCGGGACGGAATGGCGCGAGGGCGGACCGCCCCCCATCCCCGGCCCTTCCCCCACAAACTGCGTGGGGGAAGGGAGATGGAGAAGCAGCCTCCCGCAGGTCATCGACCTCTCGCCTCTCCACGAGGAACGAGCGGGGAGGGGCCGGGGGAGGGGCCCCGCCGCGGATCACACGCGGCGCGCCTCCACGTTGAAGCGCACCAGCAGCTCCGTGAGCGAGCGCGCGCAGGCGGGGGAGATGAACGGGGAGAGGGGCACCAGCGGCCGCAGCTCGGACCCGTGCAGCCGCTCGTGCGCGGCGCGCGTCAGCAGCACGGGGTCCGCCGGGTCCAGCGCGGCCAGCGCGGCAGCGTCGTCCGCCAGCACCACGGAAACGCGCGAGGCGTAGCGGCCGCCCCGCATGGCCCGCACGCGCTCGCCGAAGCGTGCGTCCACGCAGACCACCGCCAGGTCGCGCTCGCCCAGCCGCTCTTCGACCGTGCGCGCGTGCTCCGGGTTCACCCCGGTCACCAGCATGGGCTTGCCCAGCGCCTCCGCCGCCGGGCGCACGTCCGCCGCGTGGTACGCGGTGGTGATCAGCACGTCCGCGTCGCGCAGCCCGGCGTACGGGTCGTGCCCCCCCGGGCCGCGGCCGCTGACAGCGGCGGCGATCTCCTCCGGGCGCACCGCGCGCGCATCCATCCCGAAGTGGCTGGACGCCTCGTTGCACAGGGCGGCCAGCGTGTCGCCGTCGGAATCCACGCACGCGGCGCGCAGGCGCACGCCGGCCGTCCACCGGCGCACCAGGTCGGGGACGTGGGGCACCTTGATCTGGTGGTCCCACGCCCCGGCCAGCACGTCCACCAGCCACCCCGCGGTCTCGCCCAGCAGCCCGCGCCCCAGCGCGTCCTGCGGGGCCACGTACATCCCGGACCGGCCGCGCGTCTCCACCAGCCCCTCCGCCACCAGCGCGTCGTACGCGTGCACCGCGGCGTAGGTGGTGACGCCGAAGCGCCGCGCCAGGTTGCGGATGCTGGGGAGCCGGTCGCCCGGCTGGATGTGGCCCAGGTGCAGCGCGTTGGCGATCTGGTCGCGCAGCCGCACGACCAGGTCCGCTTCCGCGGTCGCCGCGCCGCGCGGGCCCACCCCCTCGCTGAAGCGCGCGTGCCGCTCCGCCGCGGCCTGGTCGCGCGCGGCCTGGCCGTCCCCGGCCGCGGCCGGGGCGTCGCGGGCCGGCTCGCGGGCGGGAAGGAGCACCACGGCGTCGTACGCTTCTTCCCCCCGCCCCGGTTCGCCCGCCGCGCCGGCGGCCGGGAGCGTGAACCAGAAGGTGCTCCCCCGCGGGCTGGTCTCGGCGCCGATGCGCCCCCCGTGCGCGTCCATGATGCCGCGGGCGATGGCCAGCCCCAGCCCCGCGCCCAGCCCGCCGGCCCGCTCCGGGCGCCAGAAGCGCCGGAACAGGTGCGGCAGGTCCTCCTGCGGGATCCCGGGGCCGGAGTCCAGCACCTTCACCACCACCTCGCCGTCCGTCACGGCGGCGTCCAGGGTGACGGCTCCGCCGCCGGGGGTCACCCCCACGGCGTTGCTCACCAGGTTCCCGATCACCTGCACCAGCCGCTGGCGGTCCGCCAGCACGGCGGCCGCGGGGTCGGCGACGCGCACCTCCAGCCGCACCCGCTGCTGCTGCGCGATCGGCCGCAGCATCTCCACCGCCTCGTCCACGATGGCGCCCAGCGTTTCCCGGTCGGGACGGACGGAAAAGTGGCCGGCCTCGATGCGGGTGACGTCGAGCAGGTCCTGCACCAGCCGCGACATCTGCCGCGAAAGGTGGAGCACCGACTGCATCTGCCGCCGCTCGCGGTCGCGCCACGCCTCCGGCGGCAGCCACTCCAGCAGGGTGTCCACCAGCACGGTGATCGCCTGCAGCGGGTTGCGCAGCTCGTGCGAGACCACGGCCAGGATCTCTTCGCGGGCGCGCGTGGACTGCTGCGCCTCGCGGTACAGGCGCGAGTTGTCCAGCAGCAGCGCCGCGCGGCTGGCCATCTCCTGCGCCAGCGAAAGGTCCTCCTCGCCGTAGCGGCGCCCGGATTCGGCGCAGGCCAGCGTGAGCACCCCCAGGTTGCGGCCGCGGGCCTGCAGGGGGACGCTGATCAGCGAGCGCACGCCCAGCCGGCGCACGGCGTCGGGGGCGGCGCCGCGCGCCAGCAGCCGCAGCGCGTCGTCCGTCACTTGCGGCGCCAGCACGGCCTCGCCGCCGATCACCCGCGCGAACGGCCCGTCGTCCACCGGCACGTCGGGAACGCGCAGCAGCTCCTGTCGCTGCGCCCGTGCGTGTACGGTTTGGGCGCGGGTCAGGCGGCCGTCCTCGCGCAGCAGGTCGATCACGCACAGGTCGCCCAGGGCGGGGACGGCCAGCCGCGCCAGACTCTCCAGCCGGTCCTCATACTCGAACAGCCCGCCCAGCACCCGCCCCGCCGTCTCCAGAAAGCGCAGCCGCTCTTCGGCCTTGCGGCGCTCGGTGATGTCGTTC
This sequence comes from Gemmatimonadota bacterium, assembly GCA_019348475.1. Lineage (GTDB taxonomy): Bacteria > Gemmatimonadota > Gemmatimonadetes > Longimicrobiales > Longimicrobiaceae > Longimicrobium. The sequence goes on from JAHWJJ010000275.1 coordinate 5,991, forward strand.
AGGATGACGATGCTGCCGTACACCTCCCCCCCGCGTGTGGTGAGGGGGGCGGTGGAAAAGCTCACGTCCACCGCGGAGCCGTCCTTGCGCACCCGGCGCACCTCCACCCCCGTCAGGCGCTCGCCGCGGAGCGCCCGCTCGCGCAGCTGCAGGTAGGCCTCGCGCTCGGACTCGGGGACGATGGGGCTGGGCTTGCGCAGCACCTCGTCCTGCGTCCAGCCGAACATCCGCTCGGCCGCGGGGCTCCACAGCTCGATGCGCCCTTCGCGGTCGATGGCCAGGATGGGGAGCGGCGAAGCCTCGATCACGGCCGCGAACCCCTCCGCGATCTCGCGCAGGTGCGCCTGCGCCGACGCCTCCGCTTCCCCGCCCTCGCGCGTCCGCAGCCGGCGGGCGAGCAGCTCCGCCAGGTCCCGCAGCGCC
>JAHWJJ010000022.1 GCA_019348475.1 Gemmatimonadota bacterium
GAACTTCGGACGCGCGTCGTCAGTCCGCATCTCCTCCAACCTCCCCCGGCAGTTTCGGGGGAGGTGGGCCGGAGGTGCCGGCCCGGAGGGGGCCTGCGCGGAGCCTGGCCTTGGGCCCCCCCCCGGCCCCTCCCCGCTCGTTCCTCGCGGAGAGGGGAGAGTTCCATCCGCCCTGCAGGACATTTCTCTTGCTTGAGTTAAGCAGCATGACGCCTCCGCCACCGCCCGCCACCGTCGCTGAGCTGCCCGCGCAGGTTCCCGCGCTGCACATCGCCCCCGACGCGCGTGCGCGCAGCTGGCGCGACACCATCCCGTCGCGCAGGGACGCGCGATGGCCGTTCGCGGCGATCCTGACGCTGTACGCGGTGATGGGGGTGGCGTGGCTGGGCTTCAACCGCTCGCCCCTGCAGATCCTGCTGACGGTGGGCGCCGCCTGCGCACTGGACGTGCTGCTGCACCGCACCCTGCGACGGCGCGAGTGGATCTTTCCGCTCAGCGCGTACATCAGCGGGCTGTCGCTGGCGCTGCTCCTCAACTACTCGCACGACCACTTTCTGCTCCTGCTGCCGGTCGCGATCGCCATCGGCTCCAAGTACCTGCTGACCTTTCGCGGAACGCACGTCATCAACCCCTCGCTGGCGGGGGTCGCGGCCACGCTGCTGCTGGCCGGCGGGCTGATCACCACGGCGCCCGCGTACCAGTGGGGCGGACACTGGGGGATGTCGGCGTTCATGGTGACGGCGGCGCTCTCGCTGTTCGTCTTTCGCGTCGGGCGCGGGTGGCTGATCGTCTCGTTCCTCCTCTTCTACGCCCTGCAGACGGGCTTGCGCGCGTACGTCATGCGCGCGCACCTGCCGCCGGAGATGCTGTTCCTTGGGACGATGACCACGCCCCCGTTCTTCCTCTTCACCTTCTTCATGCTGACGGACCCGAAGACGTCGCCGGAGTCGCCGCGCGCGCAGGTGGCGCTGGCGTTCGGGGTCACCGTGGTCGACCTGTACCTGCACACGCTGGAGAGCGTCTTTACCTTCTTCTACGCCGCCTTCGCCATCTCCATGGGCCGCTTCGCCTTCCTGCACCTGCGGGAGACGTGGCGGGCGGGGCCGCGGCGGCACCTGCGCGCCACGCTGGCGGGCGGGCGGCCGCTGCGCACCCTCGGCGTCCTGGGGGGGATGGCGCTGCTCGGGGGGACGGCGTACACGACGGTCATCCACCCGCGCGTGGCGCTGGACGACGCGGGGTTCGTGCTGCGCGAGGTGCCGCCGGAGGCCAGCGGGCTGGGCGTGCGGATGGACCCCGCCACCTACGACCTGGTGGACCCGCGGGTGCGCCACGTGGCCAAGTGGATGCTCTCGGTGGGCGCCTCCGTGGCCGCGGGGGACGTGGATGGCGACGGGCTGCCGGACCTGTTCCTCACCCATCCGCTGGCCCGCGGGGCGGACCGCGCCGCCCTCTACCTGAACCGCGGCGGCTTTCGCTTCGAGCGCGTGGCCGTCCCCGCGCTCGACTCGCTGCGGCTGGCGCCGGAGCGGCACGGGTTCGCGTCCTACGCCCTGTTCTTCGATTACGACCAGGACGGCGCGCTGGACCTGCTGGTGCCCGTGTCCTTCGGGCGGACGCGGCTGCTCCGCTCGCGGCTGGCGGAAACGGGGCGGGTGGAGTTCGAGGACGTCAGCCAGGCGGCGGGGATGCCGGAGTACACGATCTCCGTGGCCGCCAACGTCCTGGACTACGACCGCGACGGCCGGCCGGACCTGCTGATCGGCAACGTGCTGGATCCGTGGCTGGATGGATACGACCGTCCCACGCGCCTGAACATCTTCCATCTCCCCCAGCCGGAGTTCGACGGCGACCGGCGGATGTTCCGCTTCATGCACGACGGGTGGCACGACGCGAAGAACGGCGGGCGCAACGTCCTGCTCCGCAATGTCGGCGGACGGTTCGAAGAGGTCGATGCCGCGGCGATGGGGATGCCGGAGACGCACTGGACGCTCTCCATCGGCACGGCGGACCTGAACGGCGACGGGTGGACGGACCTGTACCTGGCCAGCGACTTCGGGCGCGACGACCTGTACCTGAACCAGCAGGGGAACGGATTCCGCCGCGTGGCCGGGCGGCTGTTCGGGCACGTGGGGATGGACACGTACAAGGGGATGAACTCGTCGATCACGGACTTCGACCGCAACGGCTGGCCGGACGTGTACGTGAGCAACGTGCACCAGGACCTGCAGGCGGAGGGGTCGCTGCTGTGGATGAACCGCGGCCCCGACGCCCGCGGCACGCCCCGGCTGCGCGACGAGGCCACCGGCCGCGGCGCGCTGAACGAGAACCGCTTCGGGTGGGGCGCGGGGGTGGGGGACCTGAACAACGACGGCTGGCCCGACGTGGTGCAGGCCAACGGGATGGTGGACGACCGGCTGGACGACCGGTACCCCGGCTGCCCCGACTACTGGTACGTGAACCACAAGCTGATGCAGTCCGGCCGCGACGTGCACACCTACGCCGACATGTGGGGCGACATGCGGGGCCGCTGCACCTACCCCAACGAGAAGCGCCGCGTGTACCTGAACCGCGGCGGCGACGCCCGTCCGCAGTTCGTGGACGTGGCGGGGCTGGTGGGGCTGACCGCGGGGGACAACTCGCGCGGCGTGGCCGTGGCGGACCTGGACGGCGACGGGCGGCAGGACGTGGTGATCGCCAACCAGCACGCCGGCCCCACGCTGCTGCGCAACGCGCCCTCCGCCGGGGCCGGCGCCGCGCACTGGATCGGCCTGCGGCTGGAGGGGGATGGCAGGACGTGCGGCCGCGAGGCCTTCGGCTCCGTCGCCACGGTGCTCCTCGCCGGCGAGCGTCCGCAGCAGCGCGAGGTGCAGGCCGCCAACGGCTTCTCGTCGCAGCACGACACCCGCCTGCACTTCGGCCTCGGCGCCGCCGCGCCGGAGCTGGTCCCCATCCGCGTCCGCTGGTGCGGCGGCGCCACGACGGAGCACGTGCTGGCGCGGGACCGGTACCACGTTGTGCGGCAGGGTTCGAGCCGGATTGGCGACGAAGTAGCATCGCTCGGCGCGCCTTCCTGATCCTCTTGGCTGCAGATAGTGCCTCGTGATGCACCGCCTCGGCTCCGTCCTCGCCCTTCTCGCCATCTTCGCGTTGACCGCGGCTGTTCTGGTGTTCAGTACATCCGGCGGTGGTATCGGCGCCGGTTCGCGAACTCGTTCGGCAGCGGAGCGGTCCGCGATGATCTCGGAAGGCAAGTGCGCCGTCCGCCACAACGGTGCGGTGGTTGGCCGCGTTATGGGGCAGCTTGGTCCCTCACGTGGTAGCCCGCGGCTGCGGTACCAGGTGGCGGAGATCGAGCGGCACCGAGCCGTCCAGGTGTATGCGAATGAGGTTCGGCTGGTCCCATGCACATCGTTGCGATAGTCGCGTGAGGGGTCCGACTTGAGCGCCCCTGCTTCAGCGTCCGAATGGTACGAATCCCGGCTCGCCATAAGGGCGCGGAGCAGCTACCCTCACTTCGACTATGCGACCCTCACGCCCGCTCTACTCGCGCAACTGACCCACGAGAACGGCGTGGACTTCGCGACGGCGCTGTGGTACGACCGCGTCCGTCTCACGGAGCCGCACCGCGCGTTCATCGAGGGGGTTGAGGCCGTCCATCCGGACTCGTCGCTTCCACCGACGCGAAGCCGGCTGCTGGTGGCGCCGGCGGCGTTCTGGCGCGAGTATCCGCAGTTCGGGGCGGACGGCGCGGCGGTGCTGGCGGTGGCGCGCGGGTTGGGAATGGACGCCGAGATGATCCGAACGCCGAGCACCGGGAGCGTAAGCGAGAACGCGCGTGTCATACGGGAGGCGCTGGAGAGGGAGGCGGACGGGTCCGTGGTGCTGGTCTCGCTCAGCAAGGGCGGCGCGGACGTGCGGGTGGCGCTGGAGGAGGGCGCGGACGTGCGGCGGAAGGTACGCGCGTGGATCAACGTCTGCGGGCTGGTGCACGGATCGCCGCTGGTGGACGGGATGCTGGACGGCCCTTGGTGGCGGCGGCTGGCTGTGCGCGCGTTCCTGGCACGCTGGCGCGCGGACTTTCGGCTGATCCGCGAGCTGCGGCACGGGCCGGGAGCGCCGCTCTCCGCGCGCGCCACGGCGCCCGCGGGGGTGTACGTGGTCAACGTGGTGGCGTGCCCGCTCTCCATCCACACCGCGGGCGCCATCACCAGGCGGCACCGCACGCTGGCCGCGCTGGGCCCCAACGACGGGAGCACGCTCCTCACCGACGCCATCGTGGACGGTGGGGTGATCTATCCCGTGTGGGGGGCCGACCACTACTTTCGCACGCCGGATGCGCCGGACCTCATCCGCCGCATCCTTTTGCAGCTGGGCGCCAGCGGTCACCTTCCGGTCCGCTCGAACGTTGAGTCATCCCACTCACCAGGCGAGAGTTCCGGATGACGAAGCTGCTTTCGCGGGGCCTGCTGTGCCTGGCTCTCCTCGCCTGCGCGGGGTGCCAACTGCTGGGGCTGGACAACGGCAACTGTCCCGGGAGGTACGGCGCCAGACACGGCTGCGTGCGGGTCGTGGTGGTCATCGACGCGCCGCCGCGGCCGTGGCCCGAGCGCTACATCTTCAACCTGCGGGCGGAGCCGGCGCGGGAGCGCACGGGCATTGGGCTGGTCCTCGGCGCCAGCCCGAACACCGGGCAGAACCGGCTGCACCTGGCGCGCCGCCGTCCGCCTTACCCCGATACCGATACCGCCTCGGTGTGGATCTCGGCCACGATCTTCGAAAATCCGCCGGAACACCCGATCGGCGTGCGGCTGCCCGTGTTCGCCGCCGACAGCGCGCTGTACGTTGCCGACTTCGATCGCTTGCGCGTGGACACCGTGCGGCTGACGCTGCGGCGTCCCTGACGCCGCTCCCGCTCGGCACCCTGCCCGCCGCCCCGCCCGATTCCGCTCCCGCCCAAGCATGAGCCAGCCCGCAGAGGCGCCCTTCCTCTTCGACCCGCCGTCCCGCCCCGACGCCTGGTACCTGCTGGCGCCCTCGTCCGCCGTCCGCCGCGGACGGGTGGTGACGCGGCGCGTGTGCAACGAAGAGGTCGTCCTCTTCCGCACCGGGACGGGTGCCGTGGGGGCGCTGGCGGCGCACTGCTGGCACATGGGCGCGCACCTGGGGAACGGGTGCGTGGTGGGCGAGCGGCTGCAGTGCCCGCTGCACCACTGGGAGTGGGACGGCGAAGGGGCCTGCGCCGGCATCCCCGGCGAGGCGCGCGCGCCGGCCGCCGCGCGGCAGCCGGGGTATCCCGTGGCGGAGCGGCTGGGCGGGATATGGGTGTGGATGGGGGGCGGCGCGCCGGGCCCGGTGCCGGGGCTCGAGACGTTCGACGACGCGGAGCTGCTGTACGCGCACGGGGATGCGGTGCGGCTGCGCTGTCCGTGGTACGCGCCCGCCGCCAACGGCTTCGACGAGCAGCACCTGAGCACCGTGCACGGACGCGCGCTGCGGGAGCGGCCGCGGGTGGACTTTCCCGAGCCGCACCGCATGCGGATGCGCTACCTGTCGCGCGTCACGGGGCACGGGGTGGCCGACCGCATGATGAAGCGCCTGTCCGGCGACCACATCCGCGTGCAGATCAGCTGCTGGGGCGGCACCACGCTCACCGTGGAGAGCGACGTGGGGCGCACCCGGAGCGCCCTGCTGCTGGCCATGATCCCCGTGGGCCACGAGGTGGAGGTGACGCCGGTGTTCACCTCGCGCCGCGGCGGCGTGCCGGGCGTGGACCGGGTGCGGCTGGCGGTGGCGCGCTTTCTCTTCAGCCGCTTCATCCAAAAAGATGTGGGGGTGATGGACGGCATGCGCTTTCGCCCCCGCCTTCCGCTCCCGGGGAACGAGCCGCTGGAGACCTTTCTCCGCTGGGCGTCCAGCCTGCCGGGGGAGCGCAGCCGCTAGCCGCGGCACCACGTAGTCCTGTTGCGCACGATCTGCCCGCGGCCCCGGGCCCGCCGCATGCTCTTGCGCCTCTTTCTCCGGCGCCTGATCCTGGGCTCGGCTGGTTCCCCGAATCGGAGGATGTACGTGTTGACCGACTGGCCCGCTCCCGGAAGTGATCTTGGTCGCGGCGAACCGCCGGGGCGCCTCGCGCGCGCGGGGCGTCGGCGGATGCACCAGCCCGTGCTGGCCGCCGTCCTCCTGGGTCCCGCCGCCTGCCTGCCGCCGCAACGGGCAGCACCATCCGTCGTGCAGCAGCCCGCCCCGGGCCTCGCGGTTTACGACACCGAAGTCCGCGTGGACCCCGGGGCCGCGTCGCTGCAGGCCCGAACGACGGTCACCTTCGTGGCGGGCGACAGCACCGCGCGCAAGGTGGGGTTCCTGCTGAACCGCGGCCTTCAGCTTCAGGAGGTACGCGGGCCGGCGGTTCGCGCCCATCGTTCGGGCCAGTCGGAGTATTCGCCGGCGTGGAACCTGGTGGAAGTGGAGCTGGATGGATCGGTGGTGCCCGGTACCGCGGTCACGGTGCAGATGACGTATGCGGGAACGCCGGAGTTCTCGTCGGACAACATCAACGGGATCTCCGGCGACCGGGTGGAGCTGAACCTGGACTCGCAGTGGCACCCGGTCCTCGCCACCTTCGATCACCAGATGACGGGCGTGCTGCGCGCGCAGCTGCCGCCGGGGTGGGCCGTGGTGTCCGGAGGCTCGGTGACACGGGAAGACGGCGTGCACGTCATCCGCAACACCGTTCCCAAGGTGGACGTCGCCTTCACCGCCGCCCCCTCCTTCACGCGGACGCAGTCCGAGCACTTTACCGTCCACTCGCGCCAGGCGGATGCCCGCACGGTCTCCGCCGTCCTGAAGGCCGCGGAGAGCTGCGCGCGCTACCTGAACGCCCAATACGGCGCGCGGGACCGGCTGCCCCGCGCCAACCTGGTTCTGGCGGACCGGCAGGGTCCGGGATACGGGCGCAAGGACTACATCGTCCTGAGCGAGGTGAATCCGGACGACCGCGCGGGGGTGCACCGGTTCCTCTGCCACGAGCTGGCGCATTTCTGGACGCGCTCCGCCGGCTCGTTCTCCCCGCATCACTGGATGACGGAAGCGTTCGCGGAGTACGCCTCCGCGCGGTACCTGCGCGAGCACTTCGGTGAGCCGGCGTTCGCCTCCCTCGTCGCGCAGTGGGAAGCGGTGGGCCGCGCGCACGGCCCCGTCTGGGAGCCGGCGTCGACGCGGCGGCCTTCGTTCTTCGTGATGTACAGGAGGGCGCCCTACCTGCTGTCGCAGCTGGAGGCGCGGATCGGCACGGCCGCGTTCGACCGCTTCATCGCCGCGTACATGACGGAGGGCGTGACCACCACGCCGCAGCTGCTGGAGCAGCTGGAGGCCGTGGCAGGCGCGGAGGCGGCGGAATGGTTCAGCGAGCAGCTGGCCAGCCGCCCCCCGCCCGCGAGTTGACGCGCGCGGACTGTAGCCGCAAATGTCGCGCGGCAGGGCAGGCCAGTAGTTGAATTGAAGCCCCGCGCTGTTTGCGGGGCTTTCCGCTGTTGTTGCGGCGGCTTCAGCCGCTCGCGGTCGGGCCCCGTACCCTCGCGCCGCGAACCCCGGCTGTACAGATTACCGCGCGGGCCGTTGCAGCCTATTCCCTGTTCCCTGTTCCCTATTCCCTGGCAGTTGTTCGTTCAGGTCGCGCTCCCCCTGCCCATGCCGCGTACCTTCACGTACGCCGTTCCGCCCGAAATGCGCGCCGCCGCGCGGCCGGGCGCGCGGGTGCTGGTGCCGTTCGCGAACCGCGAGAAGATCGGCTGGATCGACCGGGTGGCCGACGCGCCGGAGCGGCCGGACCGCGTCAAGCCCGTCGCGGCGGTGCTGGACGCGCATCCCAGCGCCACGCCCACCATCCTGAAGCTCTGCCGCTGGATCGCGGACTATTACCTGGCTCCGCTGGGGCTGGTGCTGCGGACGGCGCTCCCCACGGGGCTCACGGACTCGTCCACCGATTACATCCAGCTGGTCAGCGAGCCGGCGGGGGGGGACCTGTCGCCGCTGGAACTGAAGCTGGTGGCCTGGCTGCTGGACAAGCAGGGGCCGCAGGCGGTGCTGCGGCTGCGGCGCGAGCTGGGGGACCACTCGTGGTGGCCCGTGATCCGGCGGATGGAGTCGCTGGGCGCGGTGCGCGTGGACACCGAGGGGCCGCGGGTGGAGCCGCCGGTCCGCACCCGACGCGTGCTGCGCATCGCCCGCGAGCTGCCCACCCTGCTGGCGCGGGAACAGGCGTTCGGGCGGGCCAGGCGGCAGCGCGAGGCGTATGAGACGCTGGAGTCGCTGGGCGGGCGCGCGGAGGCGGCGCACCTGACGGCGGGGCTGGGGTTCGCGCCCGAAATCGTGCGCCAGCTGGTAAAGAAGGGGCTGGTGAGCACCGAGGACGAGGTGGTGCCGCGCGACCCGTACGCCGCCATGCGCGTGGCGGAGGCGCCGCGGCTGCATCCCACCGACGCACAGGCCGGCGTGATCCGCGCGCTGGTGAAGGCCAGCCGCACGCGCCAGCCGGGCACCTTCCTTCTCCGCGGCGTCACCGGATCGGGAAAGACCCTCGTCTACATCGAGCTGCTGCGCGAGGTGGTAGACCGGCAGGGGAAGACGGCGGTCGTCCTGGTCCCCGAGATCGCGCTGACCCCGCAGACCGTCGGGCGATTCAAGGCGGTGTTCGGCGACCGGGTGGCCGTGCTGCACTCCGCGCTCAGCGAGGGCGAGCGGTACGACGAGTGGCGGTCGCTGCGCGCCGGTGAAAAGCAGATCGTCGTCGGTGCGCGGTCGGCCATCTTTGCGCCGCTGGCCAACCTGGGCGCGGTGATCGTGGACGAGGAGCACGAGGGCTCGTACAAGCAGGGCGAGGCGCCCCGCTACCACGCCCGCGAGGTGGCCGTGGTCCGTTCCGCCCTGGAAGGGGCGGTCTGCGTCCTGGGCTCCGCGACGCCCTCGCTGGAGAGCTGGGTCAACGCGAGGAGCGGCAAATACGCGCTGCTGGAGCTTCCGGAGCGGGTGGGCGGGCAGGCGCTGCCGCCGATCCGCGTCGTTGACCTGCGCGCGGAACGCAAGCGGGTGAAGAAGACGACGGGGCCGCTGCAGGAGCCCGCGCCCGTCATCCTGAGCGACGTCCTGGTAGAGGCGGTGCGGGAGCGGATCGCGCGCGCGGAGCAGACCATCCTGCTGCTGAACCGCCGCGGCTACGCCACCTTCGTGCAGTGCCGCGAGTGCGGGCTGGTGTGGCACTGCCCGCAGTGCAACGTGTCGCTGACCTTTCACCGGCGCCGCGCGCGGCTCACCTGCCACTACTGCCTGCACGAGGAGGCGGCGCCCAGGCTGTGCCCCGCGTGCGGATCGGACGACCTGAGCTTCAGGGGCGTGGGGACCGAGCAGGTGGAGCGCGCGGTGGAAGAGGCGTTCCCCGCCGCCCGCATCGCCCGGATGGACGTGGACACCACCGCGGGCAAGTGGGCGCACCACACCATCCTGGCCAAGGTGGAGCGCGGCGAGGTCGACATCCTGCTGGGGACGCAGATGATCGCCAAGGGGCTGGACTTTCCCAACGTGACGCTGGTGGGGGTGATCAACGCGGACACGGGGATCAACCTCCCCGACTTCCGCGCCACGGAGCGCACCTTTCAGCTGCTGACCCAGGTGGCGGGGCGGGCGGGGCGGGGGCCCAGGGGCGGGGAAGTGTTCATCCAGACGGCGCTCCCCAACCACTACGCGGTGGAGACCGCCATGCAGCACGACTTCGTCGGTTTCGCGGAGCGCGAGATCGAGACGCGCCGCGAGCCCGCGTATCCGCCCTTCTCGCGCCTGGTGAACGTGGTGGTGAGCGGGACGGAGGAGGCGGCCACGCAGGAGGCCGCCGTGGCCGCGGCGGACTGGGTGAGCGGCCTGCTGGCCGCGCGCAAGGTGCGCGACGTGGCGCTGGTGGGACCCGCGCCCTGCCCCATCGACCGCATCCGGGGCCGCTGGCGCTGGCACTTCATCCTGCGCTCGCCCAGCGCGAAGACGCTGGGAAAGGTGGCTCGCTACTTCTTCGAGAAGTACAGCGTGAGCGGCGGCAAGGCCGAGCTCCGCATCGCCATCGACCGCGACCCCGTGGCGCTGCTGTAGGGGGGCGGGATTCAGGTCCCGCCGCGAGGAGCGCGCGCCATTCTGGACGCGTACGCCGGCGACGCGCGGCGAGCGAAGCCCCCCGCGCGGTGCAGATGAGCGGGTGAACCCGCTGCTGGGACGGCGACAAGCCCCGTCCCGGCTCGCTTGCGCTCGCCGAACGGGGCTTCAACTTCAATCGCGGGACCGTCCTGCCCGGCGTCGTCCAAACGTTCTTCCGGGCCCCCTCCCCTGCAATCCGGAGAACGCCCGTGAGCTTCCGCCGCAATCGCATCGCACTCGCCGCCCTCTTCGTGGCGCTGCTCCCCGCCACGGCGTGCGCGGGGCCGCGCGCCCAGCCGGCGCCGGTGCCGGTGCCGCGGGAAGGCTTCGTGGCGGGGGCGGACGGAGTGCGGCTGTACTACCGGCTTGCGGGCTCGGGGCGGGACACGGTGGTGGTCCTGCACGGCGGGCCGGGCGTGGGTCACCAGGTGCTGGCGCCGGACCTGGAGCCGCTGGAGCGGCAGTACACGGTGCTGTACTACGACCAGCGCGGCGGCGGGCGCTCCGGGCTTCCCGACACCACGCTGCTGGGAATGGACCGCTTTGTGGAGGACCTGGAGGCCGTGCGGCGGCACTTCGGGATGGAGCGGGTGACGCTGCTGGCGCACTCGTTCGGTCCGCTGCTGGCGGCGAGCTACGCCCGCTCGTACCCCCATCGCGTGGAGCGGATGGTATTCGTGGGCGCCATCGGCCCCCGCCGCGCCGACGGCGCCGCGTTCGCGCAGGCCCAGGCCCAGCAGCGCGATACGGCTCGGGAGCGGCGCTGGCGCGTGATCGTGGAGCGCATTCGAACCGGCACGCCGGGCGACGCGGTGGATGCCTGCCGGGACTACGAGGAGATGATGCGCGAGGCGGCTGCCGCCCGGGGCACGCCCCGCAGCCGCGGCACCTCGTGCGAGGCGCCGCCCGAGGCCGTGCAGTACGGGTACCGCCACACGAGCCAGCGGACGCCGCGCAGCCTGGGCGACTGGGACTTTACCGGCGCGCTGGGCCACGTGCGGGCCCCGCTGCTGGTGATCACCGGAGACCGTGACGAGACGCCGCTCGCCGGGCACCGCGCCTGGGCCGCCGCCGTCCCAAACGGCCGCCTGCTGGTGATCCCCGGTGCCGGCCACGCTCCCCACGTGGAGGCGCCCGGCGTCTTCTTTCCCGCCGTGGAGGCGTTCCTGGCCGGCGGCTGGCCCGCGGGCGCGGAGGATCCCACCCCGTAGCGCCGTCCGGCGAAATCCTCTCCGAACGCCGCTCGCCGTGGGATGCGGCCGGTGCCGGTCTGGAGGGGCCGGGGATCAGGCGGAGCCGCGGACAAAAGCGAGAGACGCGGAAGGCGCATCCGCGTCTCTCCTTTTCTCCGCGACCCACAGGGGAGGCGGTCCTGCATGTGACCTCGTCCGCCGGAACGCGTCCCTATGGGGACAGCCGCGGGATCGGCGCCGCGAAAATCCTTGACACAAGATGTAGTGCGGAGCTTGACCTTTCCTGCTACATGTGCCAGCTTTCACGTTGACCGCCACCCGATCGTGCGGCGGCCCTTCTCCCCGCGACATCGTTTCCGGATCGTGTCGCGCGTGCGCCCGGTCCGTGATGGATGGGGGGGCGCCCGGCGGGGAGCGGCACAGGCCTTCGCACGGTACTTGAACTGAACCTTTTCACAGCCGGGCCGGAGCGCACGAACAGGAAACGCCCTCAACGCGAAAGGAGGCGAGCAAGCACATGGGGTGTCTGGCGCTGAACGCATCCTACGAACCGCTTACGATTCTGCCGGTGGAGCGGGCCCTGCGGCTGGTGTTCGACCGCAAGGCCGAGGTGCTCGAGGCCGACGACGCGCGCGTCTTTCGCTCCGAAAGGGAGCGGGTGGCCGCGCCGCTGGTGATCCGGCTGAAGCGGTTTGTGCACGTGCCGCGCAGGTTCAGGCGGCAGGTTACCAACACCTTTCTGTTCGCGCGGGACGGGTACCGCTGCCAGTACTGCGGCCGGCACAAGGGCCAGCTGCGGGGCCGCGAGTTCCTTACGCGCGACCACGTGCTTCCCATCTCGCGGGGCGGCCTGAACACCTGGGACAACGTCGCCACTGCGTGCTCCGGGTGCAACAACCGCAAGGCCAGCCACCTGCCCGAGGAGATCGGGATGCACCTGCTGCACAGGCCCACGGAGCCCAACTACGTGGAGCTGGTGTGGGCGGTGCGCCGCGTGACCGCCGTGCAAGCCAAGTACATCGCGATGTTCTATGGCGAGGAAGTGCTGGCCGCGCTGCTCAAGCACACGGACGAGGACCACGCGCACAGTCAAGCGCACGCGCACGACCACGCGCGTCACCTGACGCTGGTGGACTGAAGGCGGGCCCGTCGATTCCGACCGGCCCGCCTTCTCTTTTGCGGAGGTCACCCACTGTCGAGGGCCTTAGCACCTCACCCGAAGTGCGGACGGAGTATGTGGTGGCGACATTGGTGGATTGCTGCGCTCGGTGCGTGCGTCGAACCATCGCCGCAAGTCCGGAGTGCCGCCGCAGCTGATACCATCGCGGTCGATCAAAGACGCTGTGTTTTGCCGGCCGGAGCACCTGCCGACGACGCGCATCTCGTTCGCTGTGCTGAGCTGTTCGTCATCCGCAACGGCTACACCGATCTGCCGCCCGTGCCCGACAGCACGCAATGGGTCAGCGAATTCATGGACGTCGGCGTTCCGCATCGGCGCAACCAGCTGAAAAGGCGGGCCTCCATGCTGTGCCGAGCCGAGAGGCCGGGTGGCCGTCTCGCCAGGGTTGTTTTTCCCTACGGCCCGGGGCAAGGTCCGCCCCCGTTGATCACTGAAGACGGAGGGCGGATGGAGCCGCCACCCGCCGCACGCGCGGTGGAGATCTCGCTCGAGCTGACCATGCACATGGTCCACCGGGACATCAATCTTTCAGCGGCAGCCTCGATTCCGGACTGCCGTCGCATCACCGATCCGCCCGCGCCGGGCTGACAGGCCGCCGCGCCGGCCGTATTCTCGGGTTCCGATCTTCGGAGTGTTCATCGCGTGTACGCGCTCGTTTTGCGCCCGATAGGGAACCCCTGATCCGCCACGATTGCGCACGTCGAGCCGGGGCCTGTCTTGTGACCGCGCAAGGCGGGTTGCGTGTCACGGGAGACCATCCTCATCGTTCTTCATCATCCCGATCTCCGCTGCTGGGCGACGCCGACGAGCTGGTCGCGGTTGCGCCCACCCGCCTGGTGAGCTGGGGGACCTCCGCTTCGACGTGGACGCCGCGGGACGCGCCACCGGGATCACGCTGACCTACAACCGCAACGTGATCCCCGGCACGCGGGTGCGGTAGCGGACTCCGCGAAGAGGGTGATGCGGGTCCCCCGCCGTGGCGCGGCGCCGCGCCACGGCCTACATTCGCGGCGGACCGCCGGACCCGTTCGCATCAACTCAAACATCCGCCCATGCACCCCGCCCGCATGATCGCGGCGGCGCTTCCGGCGCTGCTGATCGCATCCGCCGCGCACGCGCAGCTCCCCGTGCCCAACCGCGACCCGCGCGTGCGCCAGGCGCTGGAGCACGCGCGCGCCGGCGAGCCGCAGACCATCGAGGACCAGATCGCCATCTGCCAGATCGAGGCGCCGCCGTTCAAGGAACAGCGCCGCGCGGAGGACTTTCGTCGGCGGCTGGAGGCGCTGGGGCTGCGCAACGTGCGCATCGACGCCGAGGGGAACGTGATCGCCGAGCGGCCGGGAAACCCCGGCGAGCCCGTCGTCGTGATCTCCGGTCACCTGGACACGGTGTTTCCCGAGGGGACGGACGTCACCGTGCGGCGCGAAGGGACCACGCTGCGCGCGCCCGGCATCGGCGACGACTGCCGCGGGCTGGCCGTCCTGCTGGGGGTGGCCCGCGCTCTGGACCAGGCGCGGGTGCGCACGCGCGGCACCATCGTCTTCGTGGGCACCGTGGGCGAGGAGGGGGCGGGGAACCTGCGCGGGGTGCGCCACCTGTTCAGCACCGAGCTGCGGGACCGCGTGGACTACTTCATCTCCGTGGACGGCACCGGGCTGGGGCTGACGAAGGATGCGGTCGGCAGCCACCGCTACACCGTCACCTACCGCGGCCCCGGCGGCCACAGCTACGGCGACTTCGGCGCGCCCAATCCCGTGCACGCGCTCGGCCGCGCCGTCGCGAAGGTGGCGGAGTTCCAGGTGCCGGCGGACCCGCGCGTCACCTTCAGCGTGGGGGTGGTCGAGGGCGGCACGTCGGTGAACTCCATCGCCATGACCGCGTCCATGCAGGTGGACATGCGCTCGGTGGATGCGGCCGCGCTCGACGCGCTGGACGCGCGCTTCCAGGCCGCCATCCGCCAGGCGCTGGACGAGGAGAACGCGCGCTGGAGCCGCGGCGACCGCCTTGTGCTGGAGATCGACACCATCGGCATTCGCCCGGCCGGCAAGCAGCCCGCGGACGCGACGATCGTCCGCGCGGCGACGGACGCGGGGCGCGCGCTGGGCTTCGACGTCCCGGCGATCGCCAGCAGCACGGACGCCAACATCCCCATCAGCCTGGGCGTTCCAGCCGTCACCATCGACGGCGGCGGGCGCGGCGGCGGCGCGCACTCGCTGGGGGAGTGGTTCGATACGACCGACAGCCACCTGGGCACGCAGTGGGCGCTGCTCTTCGTGCTCACCCTGGCCGGGGTGCGGTGACGCGGATGCGCCGGCTGCGCCTTCTGCTGCTCCTGATCCTGCTGCCCCTGGCGTACGTCTCCCTGCGCGAGACAGTGGCGGTGGATGCGTGCGTGGAGCAGGGCGGCAGCTACGACTACCGCACGCGCCGGTGCGACATGGCCGCCTCGCACCCGTACCGGCCCTTCGCGGAGCGGCACGGCGTCCTGATCGGCGCGACGATCATCGCGCTGGCGGGCGCCGGCGTGGCCGTGTGGCTGCGCCGCCGCGCCCTGCGCGAGCGCGGACGATGAGCGGCCCGCCCGCTCTTGCCGGCGGGCCCCGCGACCCTGCATATTCTGGCGGGATCCGCACATTCTGATCAACGACAGGGAACCTGATGCCGGAATACGAAGTGGCGTCCATCGGCGACGTGCCCCAGGACGAAGCACGCGAGTACGTGGTGGGCGGGCGCGAGATCGTGCTGTGCAACGTGGAGGGCGAGATCTACGCCCTGCAGGGCACGTGCAGCCACGAGGACCTGCCCCTGGACGGCGGCGAGGTGGACGGCGGCACGCTCGTCTGCAACTGGCACGGCGCCACGTACGACATCTGCACCGGCCGCGCGACCGGCCTCCCCGCCACGGAACCCCTGCAGACGTTCGAGACGCGGGTGGACGACGGCCGCGTGTTCGTGACCATCCCGGACTGATTCCGGCTGGACGGGATACGCAGAGAGCCCCGGGCGGGATCGAATCCGGCCGGGGCTCATTCTATCTGGCGCATGCTCTCAATGCCCGGCGGGTCCGCGTGCTCTGGCGCGCGTGCCCGCGGAGGTGCATGATGGAGCCATGAAGAAAACGATTCTTGCCGGTTCGCTGCTGGCCTGCGCCCTGGCGGCGTGCGCGGGGGCGGGCGATCCGGCGAACGGCGGACGGGCGGGGGAGATGCGATTCCTGGCGCTGGGCGACTCGTATACCATCGGCGAGGGCGTGGATCCGGCGGAGCGGTGGCCGGTACAGCTGGCGGGGCTGCTGCGGGAGCGGGGGATTCCGGTGGGCGATCCGCAGATCATCGCGCGCACCGGCTGGACCACGGACGAGCTCTCCGCCGCGATCGATCGGGCGGATCCGCGGGGGCCGTACGCGCTGGTGACGCTGCTGATCGGCGTGAACAACCAGTACCGCGGGCGCGACGCGGAGGAGTACCGCGCGCAGTTCGCCGCGCTCCTTCAGCGCGCCATCGGCTTCGCGGGCGGCGAGGCGTCGCGGGTGGTCGTGCTGTCGATCCCCGACTGGGGCGTCACCCCGTTCGCCGCGGGACGCGACCGCGCGAAGATCGCCGCCGAGATCGACGCCTACAACGCCATCAACCGCGAAGAGGCGCAGCGTGCGGGCGCGCACTGGGTAGACGTAACGGCCCAGAGCCGCGAGGCCGGCGCGGACGCCGCATTTCTGGTGGCGGACGGGCTGCACCCCTCCGGCCGCGCGTACGCCGAATGGGCGCGCCTGGCCCTGCCCGCGGCGGTGCAGGCGCTGGGGCCCTCACCCGCGAACTGAGAGCCGCACCCCCTCCCGCAAACGCGCGGGGAGAGGGGATGAACCCCGGCGGTAGAGGTCGCGCGTCCTGGATGCGCGGCGTCCGCCTCCGGACGGGTCCTGCCACGGGCGGGGGGTAAGACCCGAGCGGCCGTCCACCATCACCCCTTCACCCCTTCACCCCTTCACCCCACCCCCGCGCCCGCCTTCTTCCCCCGCGCAAGCGCCAGCGTGCTCCCCACGATCAGCGTGGCGCCGGCCAGCGTCCCCCAGTCCGGCACCTCGGCAAAGAACAGGATCCCCCAGGTGCCGGCGAAGACGATCTGCAGGTACGCGGTGGCCGTCGCGGGGCCGGCGCGCTCCAGTCGCAGGCCGTTGGTGATGGCCATCTGCCCCAGCTGCGTGGCCACGCCGATCCCCAGCAGCACCAGCCACTCCACGCGCGTGGGCCACAGCGCCCCCGGCAGCGCCGTGGGGATGGCGGCAAAGATGGAGACCAGCGAGAAGTAGAAGACGATGACCGCGGGATGCTCCGTCGCGCCCAGCTTGCGCACGGTGACGTACGCCATCGCGCTGCAGACGGCGCCCGCCAGCCCGATCCCCACCGTCCCCGGGTCCAGCACGGTGCCGCCGCCGAAGAGGAACGACGGCCGCACCATCACCAGCACGCCGGCCATGCTCACCAGCACGGAAAGCACCTCGCGCCGGCGCAGCCGCTCGCCGAGCAGGGGCACGGCCAGCAGCCCGGCCCAGACCGGGTTGGTGTACTGGATGACCGTCGCGTCGGCCAGCGGCAGGTTGACGATGGAGTGGTAGAAGGCGGAGAGCGCCAGGAAGCCCACCAGGCCGCGCAGCACCAGCAGCCCGCGCTTACCCGGCGTGCCCCACGGGCTTACGCGTGCGTGGCGGACGGCCCAGGCGCTCAGCACAAAGGTGATGACGGCGCGGATCATCACCATCTGCTGCCCGGGAAGCCGCTGCCCGCCCACCTTTACCAGCAAACTCATGACGCTGAAGAACAACGCGCCCGCCGCCATGTAGCGCAGCCCCAGCGGAAAGCGCGACGGCGCGCGCGGTTCGCCGTCCTCCGTCTGGATGCCCGCCACCTCGCCCGCAAGTTCCGGGGTGGCCCCCACCGCCTCGTCGGCCCGTCCGCGTCTTTCTCGTTCCGCCACGTCCCTCGATTCGCACGCGTGTACCTGCACCGCGCCCGAAGATAGCCCCCGGCGCAAGGTCGGCGGTTCTGGTGGAGTGATGGAGTGTCCGCCGTCACCTCCTCACCTTGCCGAACCGCGCCGGGACGCGTATCCCAAGTCAGCCGGAGGGCACGGGGAGGCCGGCGCACACACCTTGGCGGGGGCAGGATGAAGCCGTTCCTGATCGGGATCGCGGGGGGCACGGGGTCGGGAAAGACGACGGTGGCGCGGCGCATCTTCGACTCGCTGCACCTGGACGCAGCCGTCTTCATCGACCATGACGCGTACTACCGCGAGCTGGGGCACCTGTCGCTGGAGGAGCGCGCCGGCATCAACTTCGACCACCCCGACTCGCTGGACAACGCCCTGCTCATCCAGCACCTGCAGACGCTGCTGGCGGGGGAGCCGATCGACAAGCCCGTCTACGACTTCGCGCGCCACACCCGCGCGCCCCAGACGGTGCGCGTGCACCCGCGTGACGTGATCCTGGTGGACGGCATCCTTCTCTTCGCCGAGCCGCGGCTGCGGGAGAT
>JAHWJJ010000276.1 GCA_019348475.1 Gemmatimonadota bacterium
CAACCTCCCCCAGGGGTTTTTGGGGGAGGTGCGAGCATAAGCGAGCGGAGGGGGCTCGGCGCCGAGCTCGCCACCGCGACGGACTTCTGGATCCGCCGTCCGCCGCTTACCTTTCGACGGTTCCCCTGCCCTGCTCTCCCTGCTCGTCCCGGATGCGCATGATCTCCCGCCGCCGCTTTCTCGCCTCCGCCGGCGCCGCACCGGCCGCCGCCCTGTTCGCGCCCTCCGGCCACGACGCGCTGCGGGAGATCACGCAGGTGCTGGCGCGGCATCCCGGCACGCCAGAGCAGGTCGCGCGGGACGAGGACTTCTGGTTCACCGTGCAGCAGGCGTTCACGGTGGATCGGTCCATCATCAACCTGAACAACGGCGGCGTAAGCCCCAGCCCCGCCATTGTGCAGGACGCGATGAAGCGGCACCTGGACTTCAGCAACCAGGCGCCGGTCTACACCATGTGGCGCGTGCTGGAGCCGCAGCGCGAGGGGGTGCGCGCGGGGCTGGCGCGGATGTTCGGCTGCGACGCGGAGGAGGTGGCGGTCACGCGGGGTGCGTCCGAGAGCCTGCAGATCCTGCAGGGCGGCCTGGACCTGCGTCCGGGCGACGAGGTGGTGACCAGCGACCAGGACTATCCGCGCATGATCACGACCTGGCAGCAGCGGCAGCGGCGGGAAGGGATCGTGCTGCGGCAGGTGTCGCTCCCCGTGCCGGCGGAGGACCCGGGGGAGGTGGTGCGGCGCTTCGAGGCCGCGATCACCCCGCGCACCCGGTTGATCCACATGTGCCACATGATCAACCTGACGGGGCAGATCCTGCCGGTGCACGCGGTGGTGGAGATGGCGCGCCGGCGCGGGCTTCCGGTGATCGTGGACGGCGCCCACGCCTTCGCGCACTTTCCGTTTACCCGCGACGAGCTGGGCTGCGACTACTACGCCAGCAGCCTGCACAAGTGGCTGTTCGCGCCGCACGGCACGGGGCTGCTGTACGTGCGCCGCGACCGCATTTCCGGCGTGTGGCCGCTTCAGGCGGCTGAGGCGCGGCTGGACGCCGACATCCGCAAGTTCGAGGAGATCGGCACGCACCCCGCGGCCAACTTCCTGGCTGTGGCGGAGGCGCTCGCGTTTTCGGAGGGGATCGGGCTGGCGCGGAAGGCCGCGCGGATGGTGTGGTTGCGCGACCGCTGGGCCCGCGCGCTGATCCGCCACGACCGCGTGCGGATGAACACCAGCCTGCGTCCCGGGTTCGCCGTGGGCCTGGCGAACTTCAGCATCGACGGCATCGACCCCGGCGCCCTGGTGCAGCACCTGTGGGCGCGGCACCGAATCCTGGCCACGCCCATCAAGCACGCCGCGGTCGAGGGCGTCCGCGTCACCCCCAGCGTCTACACCACCCCCGCGGAGATCGACGTCTTCATCGCCGCGGTGGAAAAGGTGATCCGGGACGGACTGCCGGCGGCGTGAGTGGGCCATGCGCGGAAAATGATCCTCCACACGAGGCGCTTGACCACGGTCCACGGGCCCGCCGGCTTTAAGGCGCGGCAGATCGGTCCCGACTGGATCCTGGGGACGGTGGCCGATAGCCTGGACGCCGAACACGTGCGCATCTACGGCATCCGGCACGAGTAACCCAGCGGGGGAAGGCAGCCGAGCCTTCCCCCGCCCGTTCTTCTTCGGGCACCGCTGGTCTTTCGCCCGCCGCAGCCCAGGTCACCGCACACGTGAGGACGCAGGCGTCAGAAACTGCCGCCATTCCTCCGACTCGGCCACACGCTTGATGACGGCGTTGCGGCGCTCCAGAAACCGCGTCATGTACCGCCGCAGCACGAGCATCTCCACAATGCGGCCCAGGACCCCGAGCGGCGCTGCGAATCGGAAGTCATCGCGCAGCACGGTGCCGCCGTCCGGCGCCGCATCGAACCAATGGTCGTGCTCCATCCACGCGAACGCGCCGCGCACCATCACGTCCTGGAACCAGCGCGGCCGGTCGTAGCCGCTGATCCGGCTGGTGAGGCGCTGGCGCACGCCCAGGTGCCGCGCGCGCCACGTCACCGTCTCGCCCGGCCCGATCAGACCGCTCATCCGCCCGGCGACCGGCTCCTCGCCCGTCCAGTCCAGTGAGCGCGCGTGCAGGTCGATGCTGCACGCCAGGTCGAACACGCGCTCGGTCGGGGCATGGATGTGCGTCGAGAGCTGGATCGTGATCACGCGCCCCTCATCCGGCCAGTGCCACGGCCCCGGCCCGCGCGGTCGTTCGTAACGCACCCGCGGGGTTGGAGCCGGTGGCGACGAATGCGCGCGTGACAGCGCGCCGCGCGCTTAATCGAAGCCAGCCTGGTGGAGGGCGCGAATCAGCAGATCGTCGACACCCATGTGTGTCGCGAGATCGTTCATGTATTCGCGATCGAGTTCCTGGCCACGCACGGCGAGGACGTTGATCGCATCCGTCCACTGCCGTTCGGATACATGGTCGCCCAGGCGATACCAGTACAGCTTCTGAACGACCGTATCTTCGGCACTTGCGAGAGTGATCGTCGTACCAGGAGCCTGCGGGGGAACGTAGGGCCGCCCACGCTCGAGTTCCCGGGCGGTGGCGACATCGTCCTTCGCAACGAATACGTCAACCTTGAACAGAGTATTCAGGTGGATGACGTTGAACGTCGAACGTCGGCGTACGGCGTCGCGGATGGCGGGCTCATCGAGGTAGAAATCACTTCGAAGAGCCGCCACCAGTGCCTGGACGTGCTCCGGCCGCACATCCGCGACCACGTCCACGTCCTGTGTCGCGCGAGGTTTTCCATAGATAGAGCTCGCGATGGACCCGCCGACAACGTATGGAATCGCAAGGCGGTCAAGCACTGAAATCACCTGGAGCGTGACCGCGAGCGCCTCGTCCATGACGCTCACCAGCCCTTTTCCTCCGGATCCCAGCCGAACGCCTTGATCATCGTCTCCCGTCCGAGACGAAGCGCTCCCAGGCGCAGGCGCATCTCGCGTTCCGGGATCTCGCCATAATCGGCGGTGATCCTGGCGCGCTGAAGCTGCTCGATCATGCGGTTCAGCGAGAACACGCGCTCCAGCTTGGCTGTGGGCGACATGCGCCGGTAGCCCTCGATCAAGAAGCGCTCGGCTTCGGGCGACGTGTCGGAGAGGGGGAGCTTGTGCATCGCAGGTGCTGATGGCCGCAAGGTTCTGCGTGAATATGGCCCCACAATCCTATGATTCGAGGCGATGGGAGCTGGGCGCGATCCCAGGATTGCACGAAAGGCTGGGCGCGCGCCGTGGCGGATGAAGTGCGGCTGGGAAACGTAATGTCCGCCTTCGCGGACCGCTCCTGCCGCGCGCTCCGGGGGCACACCCCACGCCGTTGAAGCCCCGCGCAGTTTGCGGGGCTTACCGCAGTCTCAGCGGCGGCTTCAGCCGCTCACGACGGGTGGCGACCGCCGGGAAGGACGCTCGCTGCCGTGGCTCGCGATCACCGGGGCCATCGTCCCACACCGCAACCCTCACGCCCCCGCCCCTACCAGATGCCCCGTGCGCTCCTGGATGCTGCGCACCTCGCGCGTGCGGCTGCGCAGGGCGCTGATGGCGTCGACGGCGGCTTCGGCGGCGGACATAGTGGTGATGTACGGCACCCTGTACGCGATCGCCGCGCGGCGAGCCGTGTAGTCGTCGTACTGGCTCTGCTTGCCCAGCGGCGTGTTGATCAGCAGCGCCACGTCGCCACTGATGATGTGGTCGGCCATGTTGGGCCGCCCCTCGTTCACCTTGAAGATCACGTCGCAGGGAATGCCGCGCTGCCTGAGGTACCGCGCCGTGCCGCTGGTGGCCTGGATGCGGAAGCCCATGTCGTGCAGCCGGCGCGCGATGGGCGTGACGGTGCGCTTGTCGCGGTCGTTCACCGTGACCACCACGGTGCCCTGCGAGGGCAGGTCCATCCCCGCGCTGGTCTGCGCCTTGGCGAACGCCATCCCGAAGCTGTCGTCGAAGCCCATCGCCTCGCCCGTCGACCGCATCTCCGGGCCCAGCAGCGTGTCGCCCTCCAGCTTGTTGAAGGGGAACACGCTCTCCTTGACCGCCACGCCGCCCACGGGGATCTCGTCCGGGAGGTTGAAGTCGGCCAGCCGCTCGCCCCCCATCAGCCGCGCGGCGATGCGGGCGATCTGCACCCCCGTCGCCTTGCTGACGAAGGGGACGGTCCGCGACGCGCGCGGGTTCACCTCGATCACGTACACCTGCCCCTGGAACACGGCGTACTGCACGTTGATCAGCCCCACGACGCCCAGCTCCAGCGCGAAGCGGCGCGTGTGCTCGCGCATCTCCTGCACCTCGGCGTCGCCCAGCAGGTAGGGCGGCAGCACCTGCGCGCTGTCGCCGCTGTGGATGCCGGCCTCCTCGATGTGCTGCATCACCCCCGCGATCACCACCGTCTCGCCGTCGCACAGCGCGTCCACGTCCGCCTCGAAGGCGTCTTCCAGAAAGCGGTCGATCAGCACGGGGCGGTCGTGGCTCACGCCCACGGCCGTCTCGAAGTAGTCGCGCAGCCCGCCCTCGTCGTAGACGATCACCATCCCCCGCCCGCCCAGCACATAGCTGGGGCGGACCAGCACGGGATAGCCGATGCGGCCCGCGATCTCCGCGGCCTGCTCCAGGCTCGTCGCCAGGCCGTTGGGCGGCTGGCGGACGCCCAGCGAGCGCGCCAGCTCCTCGAAGCGCTCGCGGTCCTCCGCGCGGTCGATGGCCTCGACCGGCGTGCCGAGGATCTTGACGCCGAGGCGTTCCAGCGGCTGCGCCAGCTTGAGCGGGGTCTGCCCGCCCATCTGCAGGATCACCCCCTCCGGCTGCTCCAGGCGCACGATCTCGATCACGTCCTCCAGCGTCAGCGGCTCGAAGTACAGCTTGTCGCTGATGTCGAAGTCGGTGGAGTTGGTCTCCGGGTTGGAGTTGACCATGATGGTCTCGAACCCCGCGTCGCGCAGCGCCAGCGCGGCCTGCACGCAGCAGTAGTCGAACTCCACGCCCTGTCCGATGCGGATGGGCCCCGAGCCCAGGATCACCACCTTGCGCCGGTCCGACCGCTCGGACTCGTTCTCGTCCGCGTAGGTGCTGTAGAGGTACGGCGTAAGCGCGGGGAACTCGCCGGCGCAGGTGTCCACGCGGTTGTAGACCGGGTGGATCTCCATCCCCCAGCGCCGCTCGCGGACGGCGTCCTCCGTCTCGCCGCGGATGCGCGCCAGCTGCACGTCGCTGAAGCCCATCCGCTTCATCCGCAGCATCGCGTCGCGATCCACCGAATCCAGCGCCGCGTACTCGCGCTCTGCCTGGACCAGCTGCTCCAGCTGGGCGACGAACCAGGGGTCGATGAACGTCAGCTCCGCCACCTCCGCGGCCGAGAAGCCGGTCTCGAGCGCGCGCTTCATCTGGTAGTACCGCTCCGGTGTGGGGCGGCGCAGGGCACGGCGCAGCGTCTCGACGTGCTCGTCCTCCAGCCGGTCCTCCTTGAGCGTGCCCGTCTCCCACCCGCTGCGGCCGACTTCGAGGGCGCGGATCGCCTTCTGCCACGCCATCTTGAACGTACGCCCGATGGCCATCGACTCGCCGACGGCCTTCATCTGCACCCCCAGGGTGGCATCCGCCGCGGGGAACTTCTCGAAGGCGAAGCGGGGGAACTTGACGACCACGTAGTCCAGCACCGGCTCGAACGACGCCGGCGTGCTGGCGGTGATGGCGTTCGGCAGCTCGTCCAGCGTGTAGCCCACGGCCAGCTTGGCGCCGATGCGGGCGATGGGGTAGCCGGTCGCCTTGGACGCGAGCGCGGAGGAGCGGCTGACGCGCGGGTTCATCTCCACGACCAGCATCTCGCCGTTGGCGGGGTTGATCGCGAACTGCACGTTGCACCCGCCCGCCTCGACTCCGATCTCGCGGATGATGGCGATGGCCGCGTCGCGCATCAGCTGGTACTCCACGTCCGACAGCGTCTGCGCCGGCGCCACGGTGACGGAGTCGCCCGTGTGCACGCCCATGGCGTCGACGTTCTCGATCGAGCAGATGATGACGACGTTGTCGGCTCCGTCGCGCATCACCTCCAGCTCGTACTCCTTCCACCCGATGACGGAGCGGTCGATGAGCACCTCGTGCACGGGGCTCTGGTCCAGGCCACGCCGCACCTGCTCCTCGAACTCCTCGCGGTTGTACGCGATGCCGCCGCCGGTGCCGCCCAGGGTGAAGCTGGGGCGGATGATGGCCGGGTAATTGGTGTCCTCGACGATGCGGAACGCGTCCTCCAGCGAGCGCGCGAACCCGCCGTGCGGCACGTGCAGGCCGATGCGGTCCATGGCCTTGGCGAACTCGCTGCGGTCCTCGGCCATGCGGATGGCGCGCGCGTTGGCGC
>JAHWJJ010000277.1 GCA_019348475.1 Gemmatimonadota bacterium
ATCGTTGCCTACGGCGCGCGCAGCCCGGCCCGCAGCGCAGCGGAGGGACACGCCCCAAACCGCCGTTCGTCCTGTTCGGTTCCGGCTACGCCGGGTTAGGGAGTAGGGGATAGAGCGCAGTCGGCACGGAGCTACTCGCTGCCCTTTTTCGCGCCCGCCTTGCCGCCGACGAAGGCCCAGAGCGCCTGCTCCACCGATGCAGGGGTCCAGGCGCCGCCGAGCCGCCTCGCGCGGTCGCGCAGGGCGGCGGCGTACCTGGCGTAATACGCGGGGGTGAAGGCGACCGGGCCCAATCCCGGGACCTGCGCCGCCACCAGCTCGTCGAAGAACGGATACACGTCCGGCGCCGCCGCCGCGGCAACGGCGGAGGCCGTCGCGGGGCCCACGCCCGCGAGCTCCGCCAGCAGCGCGATGGGGCGCCTGTCGTCCGGGATCGCGGCGAGCGCGGCGGTGCTGGTCTTTTCGACCGCGCCAGCCGGGTTGCCGCGCACCAGCACCAGGTTGCGCGGACGAAAGATGCCGCGCGCCATCTTCCACTCCGTCACGCGCACCAGCTCCTCGTGCGTGACGTGCGCCGGCCGCCGGGCGGCGATGGCCCGGGGAAAGTCGTCGCGATACCAGCGCTCCAGCTCCGGGAGCCGCGCCACGCCCTGCGCGTCGACCACGGACGCGTACGCATCCAGCGCGGCCCGCCACTCCTTCGTTGATTCAGAGGTCCACAGCGTCGGCATCCGTCAGCATCGGCGGGTGTGGGAGGCGGGTCGGCCCAGCGTCCGACACAAGTCAGTCTTTCCTTGCGCTCGCCCTCGAGTGGGTGCAGTATGGAATGGCACCATGGTGCGCTTGATCCTTGCATGCGATCTGGAAGGGCGGCTGTGATCGCCAGCCGACGGCGCGGGCGTGGGGATTCCCGCCCCGGTACCGAGCCCGGACCTCGAGCGTGTCATTCCCGACGGAGGCGCCGCGCGGGAGGGGGCTTGCGGCAGATCGTCGGGCGCCGAGATCCGAGATTCGTTGCCGCGCTCGGCATCAGCTGTCCAGCTTCAAAATGCGAGGTGTTTGATGCCGCGGCTCATCGTGCCCCTCCTGCTGCCCCTTGCCGCCGTCGCGTGCGGCAGCGACGCTCCTGACGCGACGACTCCGGGTGCTCAATCGGGGGCCGCGCCCTCGGGGCCGCTGCCGGCGAGCTGCCATTCCGCCTACTGGCCCTGCGTTCCCAGGGCCAGCGACGTGGATTGTGCGCGCGGCCCGGGCGACGGTCCCGTCTTCGTGCGCGGTCCCGTGGAGATCATCACGCACGACCCCTACGGCCTGGACGACGACCGCGACGGCACCGGCTGCGACCCGTGATCCGCACCGGCTCCGCCGGCACGGGCTTAGAAGCTAACCCGGCACCACGGCCGTCGCCTCGATCTCGACCCTGGCGCGCTCTTCCAGCAGGCCGGCGACCACCAGCAGCGTCATGGCGGGGTAGTGCCGGCCAAAGCTCTCGCGCCACACGCGGCCCAGCGCGCGGGTGTTGGCCAGGTACGCCGCGCGGTCGGTGACGTACCAGGTGATGCGCGTAACGTGCGCCGGCTCGGCGCCGCCCGCGCGGAGCACCGCCACCACGTTGCGCAGCGCCTGGTCCACCTGGCCCACGAAGTCGTCCGTCTCGAACGTGCAGGTCTGCGGGTCCCAGCCGATCTGCCCGGCCACGAAAACCAGCCGCCCCTCCGCCGCGATCCCGTTGCTGTAGCCCCGCGGCGCGCCCCATCCCTCCGGCTGCAGAATCTGCATCGTCACGAAGGCTGGCGAAGGCGAAAGCGCTGCAGCTTGCCCGTCTGGGTGCGGGGGAGCGCATCCACGAAGGTCACCCGGCGCGGGTACTTGTAGGGCGCGATGTGCGCCCTGGTCCATTCCTGGAGCTCTTTCACCAGCGCCTCGCCCGGCACGCTCCCCTCGCGCAGGACCACGAACGCGCTCACCACCTGGCCGCGCTCGGGGTCCGGCAGGCCCACGACCCCGCACTCCGCCACCGCGGGGTGCTCCAGCAGCACCCCCTCCACCTCCGGCCCGGCGATGTTGTAGCCGGCGGAGATGATCATGTCGTCCGTGCGTGCCTGGTACCAGAAGTAGCCGTCCTCGTCCATCCGGTACGCGTCGCCGGTCAGGTTCCACCCGTCCAGCACATATCCGCGCTGCCGCTCCTCGTCATCCAGGTACCGGCAGCCGGTGGGCCCCTGCACCGCCAGCCGCCCCACCGAGCCGGGGGGGAGCGGATTCCCCGCCTCGTCGATCACCCGCGCGCGGTAGCCCGGGACCACGCGCCCGGTAGATCCGGGGCGGATGTCGTCGCCGCTGGAGGCGATGAAGATGTGCAGCATCTCCGTGCTGCCGATGCCGTCGATGATGCGGATTCCGGTCGCCTGCCGGAACGCCTCGAAGGTGGCCAGCGGCAACGTCTCTCCGGCGGAGACGCACTTTCGCAGCGAGGAGATGTCGAAGCCGCCCATCAGCTCCGGCATGGCCCGGTACGCCACCGGCGCGGTGAAGAGGATGCTGGCGCGGTGGTCCTGGATGGCTTTGAGCAGGTTGGGCGGCGTGGGCTGCTCCACCAGCACCGCCGCGGCGCCCACGCGCAAGGGGAACAGCACCAGCCCCCCCAGCCCGAAGGTGAACGCGAGCGGAGGTGAGCCGCAGAACAGGTCGTCGGGGGCCGGCTGCAGCACGTGCTTGCTGAAGGTGTCGCAGACGGCCAGCACGTCGCGATGGAAGTGCATGGCCCCCTTGGGCTTGCCCGTGGTGCCGGAGGTGAATGCGATCAGCGCCACGTCGTCCGCGGCCGTATCCACCGCGTCGAACTCCGCCTGGGCGCCGCGCATCATCGCCTCGAGCGACCCGTCGTCGTCCGTCCCCCAGGCGACCACGTGCTCCAGGACGGGCGCCATCCCCCGCGCCTCGTCCAGCTCCCCCCCCAGCCGGTGGTCGGTGAGCGCGAACCGGACCTGCGCCTTTTCGGCCACGGTGGCCAGCTCGCGCGCGCGCAGCAGGGGCATGGTGGCCACCACGATTCCGCCCGCCTTCAGCACGGCGAACCAGCACGCCACCATCATCGGCGAGTTGAAGCCCCGCAGCAGCACGCGGTTGCCGGGCACCAGCCCCAGGCGGTCGCGCAGCACGGCCGCGATCCGATTCGACCGATCCACCACGTCGCGGTACGTCCACCGGCCGCCGTCCCACACGAACGCGGTGCGGTCCGCGCGCCCCGCCTGCGCCATGCGGTCCAGCAGCTCCACCGCGCAGTTCAGCCGCGGCGGATATGCCAGGTCGGGGAGGCCCGAGTAGTCGATGAACGGCAGCAGCCGCGGCGGCGGCAGGTGGTCGCGCGCAAAGGTGTCCACGTGCGCGGTGGGCTGGGCGGGGATGTGGGTTTCCATCGTGGCCATGGGCTGTGGATCCCGGGTGGGGATGAACGGATGCGGAACGTGCACGGAGCGCGCAATCCGCGGACCGCCGGGGCAAGCAGAGGCGGGACTGCGCGCGCTCAGCCGGAGTCCGGCATGAGCGCGGGCGCCCCCCTCCCCGACGCTCCCACCTGACCCCCGGAGCTACCGCGTGTTCCCGCCCATCAGCCGCTGGAGCTCCGCGCCTTCACGGGGAGACAGGAAGTACCAGACGTCCCTGTTGCGCGCTGCCGGAAGGACGATCAGGCGCGTCACCCAGACGATCCTGACCTGCGCCTGCTCGCCACGATAGAACACTGCGCTCCCCGCGTCGTTGGGAAGGTGCATGTAATGCGGCATCCGCAGCCCGCCGTGCTCCTTGGGCGCGCGGATGAACGCGACCAGGCGGCGCACGGCGGCGGGGTCACGGATCTCGTGCACGGACCCGTTCGCCTCCACCACCACCCGGTCCGCGGAGGCCTGCGGAAAGGCGGGGGGCGGATAGAGGAGGCGGTAAATGCCGGCCTGTCCGCCGACCAGCATGACCATCGTGCCCACAAAGCGCCGCAGCGCCCGCGCGAGCCCCGGCTTCATCGTCATCCGTGCGCCCCCTTCAGCAGCTGTCCGGCGATCACCAGCTTCTGGATCTCGCTGGTGCCTTCGTAGATGCGCAGCGCGCGGATTTCGCGGTACAGGGTTTCCACGGGCGCGCCGCTGACCACGCCGCGTCCCCCGAACAGCTGCACGGCGGCGTCGATCACGCGCTGCGCGGCCTCGGTGGCGTACAGCTTGGCCATCGCCGCCTCGCGGGTGACGCGCTCCGCGCCGGCGTCGCGCGTCCACGCGGCGCGGTAGACGAGGAGCGCGCTGGCGTCCACCTCCAGCGCCATCTCGCCCAGGGTCGCCTGGATCAGCTGGAAGTCGCGCAGGGGCTTGCCGAACGCCTGCCGCTCGCCCGTCCACCGCACCGCCTCGTCCAGCGCGCGCCGGGCGAACCCCAGCGCCGCGGCGCCGACGGTGGTGCGAAAGACGTCGAGCGTCCCCAGCGCGACGCGCATCCCCGCGCCCGCGTCGCCCACCAGCGCGTCCGCGCCCACGCGGCAGCCGTCGAACACCAGCGTGCCCAGCGGATGCGGCGCGATCACGTCGATGCGCTCGCTGACGCGCAGGCCGGGGTTGTCCGCATCAACCACGAACGCCGCGTAGCCCCGTTCGCCCGCCTGGGGAAAGCGCGTGAAGACGACGTAGTGGTCGGCGATGCCGGCGTTGCTGATCCACGTCTTGGTGCCGTCGATGACGAATCCGCCGTCCACCCGCCGCGCCGTCGTCTGCATCGCCGCCACGTCGCTGCCGGCCTCCGGCTCCGACAGCGCGAACGCCGCGATCCGCTCGCCGCGGGCGACGGGCGGCAGGTACGCCTCCTTCAGCGCATCCGACCCGAAGAGCGAGATGGGCCCGCTGCCCAGCCCCTGCATGGCGAACGCGAAGTCTGCCAGCCCGTTGGCGCGGGCGAGCGTCTCGCGGGCCAGGCAGAGGGCGCGCACGTCCAGCCGCTCGTGCGCGCCCCCGTGGCGCGCGGGCACCCCCAGCCGCAGGACGCCCGCGCCGCCCAGGGTGCGGACGAGCGCGCGACAGGTGGCGTCCACGTCGCCATCGTGCGGCAGGTGCGCGATCTCGCGCTGCACGAACGCGTCCAGGTCCGCCGCGAGGCGCTGGTGCTCGTCGGTGAAGAACGGCCAGGTGAGAAAGGTGCGGTCGGGCATGGGTTCGGCTGCGGCGAGGTACGGGGGGACGGATCGCGGGAAACAACGTACACCAAGTCCGCGTTGCGCGGAGTGCAGGCCGAGTGTGGTCGCGGCGCGAACTGCGTGCCCGGTCAGTTGAAGCCCCGCACGGACGCGCCAGCGGCCGGGGCGGGGCTTACCGCTGTCCCAGCGGCGGCTTTAGCCGCTCAGGCTGGATGAGCGCTCAACCCTCGGCACTCCCCGCGCCTGATCCACTTTCGCACTTTCGCACTCCCGCACTCCCGCACTTCCCTCAATTCCCCTCGAACGCCGGCTTTTCCTTCGCGGCGAACGCGCGGTAGGCGCGGGCGAAGTCTTCCGTCTGCATGCAGATGGCCTGGGCCTGGGCCTCGGCTTCGATCGCCTCGTCCACACCCATGGACCACTCCTGGTGCAGCGCGCGCTTGGTCATCCCGTGCGCGAACGTGGGGCCGGCGGCGAGGGAGCGGGCCAGCGCCTGCGCCTCGCCCAGCAGCGCGTCGGGCTCGATCAGGCGGTTGAAGAAGCCCCAGCGCTCGGCCTCGGCGCCGTCCATGGAGCGGCCGGTGTAGAGCAGCTCGCTCGCACGCCCCTGCCCGATGATGCGCGGCAGGACGGCGCACGCGCCCATGTCGGCGCCGCTCAGGCCCACCCGGGTGAAGAGGAACGCCACCTTGCTGCGCGCCGTGCCGAGCCGCAGGTCGCTGCTCATGGCCAGGATGGCGCCGGCGCCCGCGCAGACGCCGTCCACGGCGGCAATCACCGGCTGGGGGCAGGCGCGAATGGCCTTTACCGTGTCGCCCGTCATGCGCGTGAAGGCGAGCAGGTCGTCCATCCGCCCTTCCTCCTTCATCCGCACCAGCGGCCCGATGATCTCGTGGACGTCGCCGCCCGAGCAGAAGTTGCCCTCCGCGCCCGTCATCACCACCACCTTTACGTCCGTGGCGAACGCAAGCTGGCGAAAGGTGTCGCACAGCTCCGCGTACGATTCGAACGTGAGCGGGTTCTTCCGCTCCGGCCGGTTGAGGGTGATGGTGGCGACGGAGCCGTCCACGGCCCACGCAAAGTGTCGCGGGCGAAGGTCGGCGGCGAGGAGCTTGGTCGTCATGCGATGGAGTGCGAAAGTGCGAAGTGCGAAAGTGCGAAAGTGCGAAAGTGCGAAAGTGCGAAAGTGCGAA
>JAHWJJ010000278.1 GCA_019348475.1 Gemmatimonadota bacterium
TGAAGCGGCTCAAGTTCTCCAACGCGGAGACCGACCGCACCGTGCACCTGGTGGCGCAGCACGCGGACGTCCCCGCGCCGGACGCGCCCGCGCCGGAGCTGCGCCGGTGGCTGCGCCGCGTCGGCCGCGACTACGTGAACGACCTGTTCCGCCTGCGCATCGCGGACCTGCGCGCGCGCGGCGGGGACGATCCGCGGCTGGAGGCGACCACCTTGCTGTGGAAGCGCGTCCGGGAGGAATTCGCGCGGGAGGCGCCGCTGGAGATCGGCGACCTGGCGATCAGCGGGGCGGAGCTGCGGGCGCTGGGCATCCCCCCCGGCCCCGTTTACGGGGAGATCCTGCGCGACCTGCTGGAGCGCGTCACCGACGACCCCTCGCTCAATGACCGCGAGACGCTGATGGGGATGGTGGCGGAGCGGGTTTCCGACGCCGAGGAGTGAGGCCTCGCCGGGCTCATCATCGCACCATCGTACCTCACCGGGGATGACCATGCGCGCTACCCAGGCCGAGAAAGCCGAGCGGTTCCAGGCCCTGCACGCCCAGCCGGGCGCGTTCGTCATCCCCAACCCGTGGGACGCGGGCACGGCGCGCATCCTGGCGTCCCTCGGCTTCCAGGCGCTGACGACCACGAGCGCGGGCCTCGCCTTCGCCCTCGGCCGCCGCGACGGCGAGGCGGGGCGCGACGAGACCATGGCGAATGCGAGGGCGATCGTCGACGCGACGGAGCTGCCGGTGGCGGCGGACCTGGAAAATGGCTTCGGGGACGCGCCGGAAGCGGCAGCCGAGACCATCCGGCTCGCGGGAGAGGTGGGGCTGGTCGGCGGGTCGATAGAGGACGTGTCGGGTGATCCGCATCACCCCATCTACGACGTCCAGCACGCCGTGGAGCGCATCTCCGCGGCGGTCGAGGCGGCGCGCGCGTTCCCGTTTCCGTTCGTCCTCGTCGGCCGCGCGGAGAACTTCCTGCACGGCCGCCCGGACCTGGACGATACCATCCGCCGCCTGCAGGCGTACGAGGCTGCCGGTGCCGACGCGCTGTTCGCGCCGGGAATCACGCGATCGGAGGACATCCGCACCGTGTGCGTATCCGTCGGCAAGCCGGTGAACGTGGTGATGGGGCTCAAGGGCGTCGCGCTGAGCGTGGACGAGCTCGCCGCGCTGGGAGTGAAGCGCATCAGCCTGGGATCGGCGTTGAACCGGGCGGCGCTGGGAGCCGTGATCCGCGCGGCGCGGGAGATCCGCGAGCACGGCACCTTCCGCTTCGCCGAGGACGCCCTTCCCTACGCGGAAGCGAACGCTCTGATGTCGGAGGGCTGAGTGATCCTGCCGAAAGCCCCGTCCGGCGCCGCTGACGCGCCGCCGGACGGGGCTTCACTTCAACCTGCATGCAGGTCGCGCTGCGGGGCTCGCCAGGTCAGGGCGCCGGTCCCCACGACGGCTGGTACAGGTTGGCGGAGTTCGGCACCGCGATCACCAGGTTCGTGGCGACGTGGATCAGCTCCAGCCGGTTGCGTGCGCCCGAGCGAGCCACCAGCCACTCGCCGTCGGGCGACCAGTCGATCCCGTCGCTGTACGCAAAGGTGCCTCCCACCGTGCGGGCGCCGGTGCCGTCCGGCCGCACCACCCGCACCCCCGCTCCCCGCAGGTACGCGATCCACTCGCCCGTCGGCGACCACTCCGCCGACTCGCCTTCCGTCAGGGCGGTCACCTGTCCCGTGCCCACCTCGCCGATCGTCACGGAGCCCTGCCCGAACGCCAGGCGTGTCCCCGCGGGCGAGGGCGAGGGGTAGGAGCCGTAGATGCCGTCGAACCCCGGAATGACCTCCGCTCCCGTGCCGTCGGAGCGCACCCGCCAGAGGCGCGAGCCGCCCCCAGCCACCGCGCGATCGAAATAGATCCACTGGCCGTCGCGCGACGGGTGCGGATGGAAGTCGCTCTGGCCCGTGCTCCCGGGGATGACCGGGGTAGCCGCACCGTCCGCCCTGCTGACGCGCATCAGCGTACCCGAGGAGACGAGCAGGGTGTTGCCGTCCGGCATCCACCGCGGCCAGGAGCCGCTCTGGAGCAGACGCCGGGCGCCCGTCCCGTCGCTCGCAAGCAGCATCACGCCGATCCCCTCCTGGGCCGCAAGGGTGCCGCGAGGCACCACCGCGAGCATCAGGCTGTCGCGCATTCCGCCCGCCTCCGCCACGACTACCGTCCGGCCGAACGACTGTGCGGTGACCGTCAAGCCGCTGGTGGTGACGGCGGCCGTCCGCGCCACCAGCGTGGTCCCAGAGGAAACGGTCGGGTTTCCCTGCCGGTCGAACGCACTTACCGGCATCGTGAAGCTGGCACCCACGGCGACGGTGGTGTCGCGCGGCGTCACCGCGAGCCGCGCCGGCGCACCTGGACGAACTTCGTACCGGGCGCTGTCCAGCAGCCCCAGGCTGCGCACCCCGAACACCAGGTAGCTGGGCCCGGCGTACGCGCCCATGGCGACGTTCAGCGTCGCGCGTCCGATCACGTCCGTCACTGCCACGGCCACGCCGCTGTACGCCCCGTTCGTGCGGATGTAGAGCGCGGGAATGGAGGTGCCGGGAACCACCCGCGCCGTGAACTCCACCGCGACGCCGGGTATCGGGCGGCCGTTCGCGTCGCGCACCTCCACAACCAGCGGCGCGACCACGCCCTGGATGGTGTCCGCCGTCGCGCCTCCCGACACGATGTGCAGTACCGCGGGGCCGGACGATACGGGCGGAGCGGTGCCGCCGTCGCCGCACGAGGCCGCCAGCAGAAGGGCGGCCGTGGCGCATGGCGCGCGGAGGAGTCGCTTGCGCAGGTTCATGGAGTGTCTTGCGTATGGTGGGGCGGAAATGCGGACGGCGGGCGGGGGAACATCCACGCACGTCCATGATACGGCCCGGCGACGCCAGAGGCAATATTGTGTGCAACGGAGCGCTCCCCCTGCGCGTTCGGGGCGACGGGGATCAGAGCCCACGCCGCCCCACCGGCCGCCGCCACGGAGCGCGAGATCGCAGGCAATCGCGATGCCGGCCGCCGTGGCTCACCGATGTGCCAGTTGCCGCCAGGAGAATCGCGGATGCAGCCGAACTCGCGCGGCCGGGGAAGCGGGGCGCGGGACTCTCAGGTGCGTCGCCGGCGACGCCGCCATCGCGTCAGTACTTGATCGCATCCAGGGGGCGCTGGCCGGGGAGGGGAAGGATGACGCCGGGGTTCAGGATGCCCAGCGGATCGAACGAGTCCTTTACCCCGCGGAACAGCGCGACCATCTCGGAGCCCCACACCGTCTCCAGCACCGGCGCGCGCAGCCGTCCGTCGCCGTGCTCGCCGGCCATGGTGCCGCCCAGCCGCGCCACCCCCTCCGCCACCTCGTACACCATCGCCTCCGCCTCCTCGCGCCACCCCGGCCTGGCGATGTCCACCAGCGGGTTCACGTGCAGGTTCGCGTCCCCCGCGTGGCCAAAGATGACGGCGGGAAGGCCGTGGCGGGCGAGCACTTCGCGCAGCAGGCGGATGTAGTCGGCCAGCCGGTCCACCGGCACCACGCCGTCCTCGATGAACTGCATCGACACGCGCGCGCCGGCCATCTTCGCGATCAGGGGGCTGGCGGCGTGGCGCACGTGCCAGAACCGCTCCTGCTCGGCGGCATCCGTCGCCAGCGACACCCGGTCCGCCACGCCCGCCATCGCCGCGCCCACCGCATCCAGCTTCCGTGCCACCTCGTCTCCCGAATCGCCTTCCATCTCCACGAACAGGATGGCCTCCAGCCCGGGGCGCAGGGGGTACCCGGGATCCTCACCGCTGTCGCGCACCAGGTCGATGAAGGTGCGGTCGATCATCTCGCACGTCGCCGGCTGCAGCGGCAGGATGCGGCGGACCGCCGCGCCCGCCGCCTCCAGGCTGGTGAACTCCAGCAGCGCCAGCCCGCGCGCCGCCGGCACCGGCGCCAGCCGAACCGTGGCGCCCGTCACCATCCCCAGCGTCCCCTCGCTGCCGACGAACAGGTCCACCGCGTCGCCGGAGCGCAGGTATTCGCGCAGCGCGTACCCCGACGAGTTCTTGCGCACCCGCGGCCACCGCGCCTCGACCGCGTCACGCTGCTCCGCGAGCACCTCGTCCACGCGCGCGAGGATCTCCCGCAGCCGCGGATGCCCGTCGCGCGCGCCGCGGGTGGTGGTGGCGCGGGTGCCGTCCGCCAGCACCACGTCCAGCGATTCGATCCACGCGCGCGCGGAGCCGTAGCGCACCGTGTGCGCGCCGCCGGAGTTGTTGGCGATGATCCCGCCCATGGCGGCGCGGTCGGCGCTGGAGGGATCAACGGGAAAGTGCAGGCCGTCCGCCGCCGCCGCCCGGTTCAGCGCGCCCAGGGTGGCGCCCGGCTGCAGGCGCGCCGTCCGCCGCTCCGCGTCCACCCGGCCCAGCGTGCCGAAGTGCGTCTTCAGGTCCACCGCGATCCCGGGACCGACGTTGCCGCCCGGCATGCCGGTTGCCGCCGCGCGCGGGACCAGCGCGATGCGGTGCTCCGCCGCCCACCGCGCCAGCGCCGCCACGTCGTCCGCGTCCTGCGGCACCGCGACGGCCACGGGGAGCGCGCGCAGGATGCCCGCGTGCTCCGCATGATCGCCGCGGCGCTGCGCATCCACCGTCCACTCGCCGCGGAAGTCGCGCGGCGGATCGGCGGGCAGCCGGACGGGGGGCGTGGGGGAAGAGTCAGCCATCGTCGCGGCGGGCGTACTGAGGCTGCGTTGCCGCGAAGGCCGCGCGAGCCTCGTTCAGGCTCTCGGCGTTCGCGCCACCGCGGTAGTCCGGATCTTCGTACTGCACGCCGTCATCCTCCCAATTGCACACGGGGCACAATTCGTAGCTGCCACGCCACTCCTCGGCCATCGTACGGAAGCCGCAGCAGGGGCATGGATGCAGGACGGGCTGAGCCGGAATGTCCAGGATAACGCCCTCCCACGGGATCGACTGCCAGCCGCCGAGCTCCGCCGCGTTCCGGTAGCGGAATCCCAGTGCGATCCCGGCCCGGCGCTGGACGCGATGATCGGCAATCTCGACCGCATGAACCGCGTTGCGGAACGAGGGCTCCACATCCACGACCATTCCGACGGTCACCTCGCCGTCGATCACGTCGCAGAGGACGAAGAACAGCCCGCAGGACTCGAGGGCCAGAGTGTGACTTGCTTGAAAACGGGCGCCGTCCATCATCATCCACCGTAAACGAAAAAACGCTCCCGGCGGGGAGCGTCGTCATCGGCCCACGGCGAAGCGGATCGCGGCGGACCGCCCCGCGCGGAGCGCCGTCAGTCCGCGCAGGCGGGGCACAGCCCGATCACCTCCACCCGGTAGCCCTGCACCCGGAAGCCCTCGCCCACGTGCAGCTGGGGAAGGATCTCCGGCACCTGGCCGGGGACGTCGCGCACCTGGCCGCACTGCACGCAGCGCGAGTGGTAGTGGTCGTCGGTACGCGCGTCGTAGCGGGCGCTGTCGTCGCCGTACGACAGCTTGACGGCCAGGTTGCAGCTCACCAGCGTCTCCAGCGCCTTGTACACCGTGGCCAGTGAGATGTCGGCGATCTCGGCGCGAACGGCGGTGAACACCTCGTCGGCCGTGGGGTGCGCCGTGGTGCCGAGCAGAAAGCGGTACACGGACGCGCGCTGGTCCGTAAAGCGCTGGCCGTTGGCCTCCAGGGCGTCTCTCAGCAGGGCGTCCGCCTGTTCCGGGCGCGCGCGTGCGGTCAGCGACATCGGCGTGGCGGTGGATGGCCGGAGTGAACGGAAAACCGCAGGAACGGCGCGGGTTCCCATCCGCAAAAGCTAGGGATGGCGCCGGGGGATGTCAACCGGCGCGCCGGTAGCGTACGTTGCGGCGGGCACGGAGGATGCGAACCCCGCGACGAGCGGAACTCGGTTTGACGGGACCATGGCGAAGATCGGAAACAAGGTGCGAGCAAGGCTGAGGGCGGTGCTGGCCTGCGCGGCGCTGGCCGCGGGTGCGTGCGACGAGGCGTCGGGAGAGGTGCAGCCGCTGCCGCCGCTGCAGCGGCCCAGCCCCGAGGAGCGCGCCGGGCTGCCGGAGGTGGCCGGGGTGTGGAGGTTCGCGGGGTTCGAGATCCGCCCACAGGACACCCTGCTGGTGCGCGAGCAGGCGTACCAGCTGGTGCCCCCCGCCGAGATCCGCATCGCCACGCAGCGGCTGGATTCCATCGCGGGGCAGATCGTGCGCGACGGCGTGGGCTTTCCCTTTACGGGCGAGGTGCGCCGCGACAGCACGATCGCGCTGGTCACCTTCAGCGGGGGCGCCGCGCAGTTCGCCGCCGGCCGGCTGCGGGGGCGCGCGTTCGTGGTCACGAAAAGCGCGCA
>JAHWJJ010000279.1 GCA_019348475.1 Gemmatimonadota bacterium
GGTCGAACAGAAAGATGTCCGGCGTGCATGCGGCGCGGTACGCCCGCGCCACCGCCTGCGTCTCGTCGAACAGGTACGGAAACGTCCACCCCCACGCCTCGCGCTCCTCGCGCATGCGCTCCGGCGCGTCGGCCGGGTAGCGCGCCACGTCGTTGGACATGATGCCGACGATGGCCACGCCGCGCGGCGCGTAGTCGCGGGCCAGCTCCGCCAGCGCGCCGCGGAGCAGCTTTACGTACGGGCAGTGGTTGGAAAGGAACATCACCACCAGCGCCGGCGCGTCCGCAAAGTGACGGAGCGACACGCGGTGCCCGTCAGTGTCCGGGAGCGCGAAGTCCGGCGCCTGCGTGCCCAGCTCCAGCATCGTCGAAGGGACCGCGACCATCTGTCTCATCCTCCCATTTCCGCGGATCGGCATCGTCCCACGTACAGCGGACGTAATCTGCCGAGCGCGGTCCCGGTGCGCGAGCCCCCCACGGCACAAACGTGGACGGCCCGCGGCGCGCCGCGGGCCGTGGCCTCGTCCACCGGGACCGCCGGCGGTCAGCTCTGCACGTGCTCGCTGAGCATTTCGATCCACTCCGCCTCCACGTCCTGGTACCGTCCTTCGCAGCGGGAGGCGCGCGCTCGGGGAAGGTGCCCCTCCTCCACCACCCACTCGTGCGCGTCGGGGCTGGTGCCGTACAGCAGGCAGAGCAGGTTCTCCAGCCGGCGCCCGCTGAGCGCGGTCCTGCCCGAGCCGGGGTTCTCCCAGTCCACCTGCATCTCGCTGAGCGCCACCGCGCCCTCCGCCGCGCTCTGCAGGTCTTCGTCCGCAAAGCCCACCATCACCGCGGCCAGCTGGTCGGCGGCCTCTTCGGGCGGGGCGCTCACCGGCAGCTGCATCAGGTCCACGAAGGCGTGCCCCACCTGGTGCAGCAGGATGAGCGCGAACGCGCCCACGAAGACCTGGTCCCCGTCTTCCTCGCCGCTCATCAGCGACTCGGCCAGCTCCATGAGCAGCTCGTAGCACAGCTGCACCGCGGGACGGGTGCGGTCGTAGAACGCGCCCGCGCGGCCGCACTCCGCCAGCTCCACCGTAACGTCCCGCGAGACGGGAAAGTACTGGTTGAGCGGATCCACGATGTTCGCCAGCACGTCCTGCTGCGCGAACATCTGCTGCATGGACGCGAACACGGGATCCTGCGCCTGCGGGTAGGCCACCAGCCAGCGGCCCTGCGCGGCGGCGGGTGCGGACGAAAACGCCAGCGCGGCCAGCGCGCCGGCAAGGAGGTTGGGAATTCTCATGCGGGTGGGCTCGGGGAGGGAGAACAGCTGGCGCGTCGGGACAAGTGTAAGCCTGCCCCCGCGCCGGGTCAACGCGCCCGATCAGCGCAGGCGCGCTCCCAGCCGGGGGCTCCACACGTCCACGCTGCGCAGGGCGGCGGCCCGGCATCGCTGCCGCGCCCCCGCGGGCACCAGTCCGGCCGTGCGCAGTTCGCTGAATCCCTCCGCATCGGCGCCGTACACAAGGCAGGCGACCTTGCGGAACCGCTCCGGTCCCAGCCCGTGCTCGGTCGCGTACGCCCAGCTGCCCCACTGCGGGTCGGCGTCATGGATCGTGCTGACCCCGCCCAGGATCCACAGGGGGAACCCGCCGTCATGCGCCGTCGCCAGCATCAGGGCAGTGAGCTCGTCCACCGCCCCCTCTACGTCCGCTCCCACGGACAGGTTCAGCTCGGCGATGATGGCGTGCGCAACGCCATGAAAGGTCATGAACAGGTGGGCACCGGAAGCCGCACGCCGCAGGCTGTCCTGCTCCGCCGCGATGCCGTAGAGCCGCGTGGCCATCCGATAGCAGATCTCCACGGCGCGCTCCGCCTGGTTCCAGCGGATGTCCGACGAGGGGCACTCCACCATCCGCAACGCCACCCGCCGCGGCATGCGAATCCAGCTGTTGAGCCCCGCCGCCATCCCGTCCAGCTGCCGCCCTTCCATCAGCCACTCGCGGGCGCGCGCCGCCTGGGTGGACTGCACCGCCGGATACTCCGCGACGAATCCGGCCTGCGCGGTGAGCGGTTGTGCGAGGACGGCGGCGGTGGCCGCGAGCATGAGCGGGCGAGGGCGCATGGATCTGCGGAGATGAAGAGTGGCGGCCGATGTGACAGAACGGCGCGAAAGATACGCCGGATGATCCTGCGCGGTCAATGCTCATCCGCCGCGGTCAGAAAACGATCGGGGAGGCTGCCGGGCGGCGGCCTCCCCGGTGGTTCCGGGTGAACGGCGCAGAGCTACTTCCGCAGCGACCGGGGCGGGCCCAGGATCTCGGCCATCAGCACCGCGCGGCGCAGGGCGCCCGGGTGGCGCATCTGGTCCAGCAGGCCGTGCCGGGCGGCGGCGCCCGCGGAGTGGTCGTCCACGTAGCGCCGGTGAAAGGCGTCGTGCTCCGCCTGCCGGTCCACCTCCTGCTCCAGCGACACGGCCTCGCCGGGCATGGGCCGCGCCTCCACCGACATCAGGTGCACGGGCTCCAGCGAAACGACCTCGGCGCCGCTGTAGTCCGGCTCCGCGTCCGCGGCCACCTCGTCCCATGTCGCCCCGGACGAGATTTCATCGCCGCCGCCCCGGGCGGGGAGCACCGCCACCGGCGCGCGCTGCACGTACAGCACGGGCTCCTGCGGGACCTCCGCCGGGTCGTAGAACGCCGGCGGGGGAAGCCGCTTCGCCTCGGCGTTCCGCGCCGCCGCGCCCACGATGGACCACAGAATCCAGCCGACGAACAGCAGGACGAGGAACTCCATGGCTCAGTCGCCCCCGCCGTTCCCCGGGCCGGAGGAACCCGCGGGCGCCGCCAGCGCGCGGCGCATGGAGGTGTCGCTCTCCATGTTCTGGATGCGGGTGTAGTCCATCACCCCCAGGTTCCCCTTGCGGAAGGCTTCGGCCATCGCGAGCGGCACCTGCGCCTCGGCCTCCACCACCTTGGCGCGCATCTCCTCCACGCGGGCGCGGTTCTCCTGCTCCAGCGCCACCGCCATCGCACGCCGCTCCTCGGCGCGGGCCTGGGCGATGCGCTTGTCCGCTTCGGCCTGGTCCGTCTGCAGCTCCGCGCCGATGTTCTTGCCCACGTCCACGTCGGCGATGTCGATGGAGAGGATCTCGAACGCGGTCCCCGCGTCCAGCCCCTTGCTGAGCACCGTCTTGCTGATGTTGTCGGGGTTCTCCAGCACCGCCTTGTGGCTGGCCGCCGAGCCGATGGTGGACACGATCCCCTCGCCCACGCGCGCCAGGATGGTCTCCTCGCCCGCGCCGCCGACCAGGCGGTTGATGTTGGCGCGCACCGTCACGCGCGCGATGGCGATGAGCTGAATGCCGTCCTTGGCCATCGCCGCCACCCGCGGGGTGCTGATCACCTTGGGGTTCACCGAGGTCTGCACCGCCTCCAGGACGTTGCGGCCGGCCAGGTCGATGGCCGTGGCCTGCTGAAAGGTGAGGGTGATCCCCGCCTTCTGCGCGGCGATCAGCGCCTGCACCACCCGCTCCACGTTTCCGCCGGCCAGGTGGTGCGCCTCCAGCTGCGTCACGTTCAGCGGCAGGTCCGCCTTGTGGGCCGTGATGAGCGGGTGGACGATGCGGTTCGGGTTCACCCGCCGC
This sequence comes from Gemmatimonadota bacterium, assembly GCA_019348475.1. GTDB lineage: Bacteria > Gemmatimonadota > Gemmatimonadetes > Longimicrobiales > Longimicrobiaceae > Longimicrobium. The sequence continues at coordinate 3,631 of JAHWJJ010000279.1, forward strand.
AGCTTCATGGCGAACAGCCGCGTGAGCCCCACGTACACGCCCGACGACACCGACTGGATCCACAGCCCCAGCGGGACGAACTGCAGGAAGACCACCACGCCGATGAAGGCGAGAAAGATCAGGAACAGGGTGTACGCGACGGGATCCATGGTCGTGTTCTCGGGTCAGAGGTCGGGGCCCGCCCAGGGGCGGAACCGGCGCACAGACGGCCGTCCGTCCGGCGCGGAGCGGTGGTACGTGGATGCGGCAACGGAAGTTGCGAGTAGTTGCCGCGGCTACCCCAGCTTCGGAAACAGGGCCGCGTAGTCGATCTGCCCGTCCGGCGTGCGTGGACCGCTGCGCACGATCTCCAGCGGGTCGCGCCCCGCCAGGTCCAGCGCCGTCGCGTGGTCGAAGTCCAGGCGCACGTTCCGCGAGGCCGCGAGCACCATCGCATCCACCACCCGGTCCAGGTTGCCCCCGGCCAGCAGGTGCGCTTCGGTAAGGTGTGCAGAGATCTCCACGCCACCGTCACGCGCGCGGCGCAGCGGCAGATACACCCGCGCGGGCGCCACCTGGCGCAGCCGCATCGCCATCGTCCGCGAGAACGCGAAGTCCAGGCCCAGCTCGCGCGCCGTGCTCCACCAGCGCAGCGCGGGCATCCAGATGGGAGCGCCGAGGAGCAGCAGGATCCCGGGCACGATCAGCACGCCCACCTCAGGCCTCCGGCGGCGGCTCGTCCGCGCGGGGAGGGGGCGGAAGGGCGCGCACCACATGCCGGTAGCCTTCGGCGTGAAGCACGCGGACGGGGGTGCCGGCGGTGATCCATCCCTCCTCGCTCACCACGTCCAGCAGCTCGCCGCCCACCCTGGCCGTCCCCGCCGGGCGCAGATCGGTGGTGGCGACGCCCTCGGCGCCCTCCAACTCCGGCCGCGGCAGGCTGGCCACGTATCCCTCGGAGCGGCGCAGCATGCCGCCCAGGATGGGGTCGCCGGAGCGCAGGCGCGAGGCCAGCCCCCAGAACGCCACCCCCATCAGCGTCACGCTGGAAACGACGGCCGCCAGGGCGATGGCCACGTCCACGGGCCCGGGAAAAGGCCCGATCACCGCCAGCACGATCCCCGCGAGCACCGCCAGCACGCCGATGACGGCGGCGGCGCCCCACCCGGGGATCAGGAACACCTCCACCGCCAGGAACAGCAGCCCGGCGATCACCAGCAGCGCGGGCATCCACGGCGCCAGCCCCAGCGCGCCGGCAAACGGCGCCGGCCCCGCGTGCGCGGCGGAGGGAACCATCGTCAGCAGGGCGGCGGCCGCGCAGGCCAGGATCGTTCGCATGGAAGCGTGGCGGGGAGGAAGCGTGTCGCGTACCACAAGTCTACACGCGGGGGGCGCCGGGTCCAAGTGCCGCGGTCACCGCTCCCCCGGCGCGATCCACTTCTCGGCCGCCGGGGGGACGAAGGCCTGCATGCGGTCGATCAGCGTGTCCGCATCCGTATCCTGCAGCACCATCGCGCGGTGCTGGGGGTGGATGAACCCTTCGGCCACGCCGTGATCGAACATGGCCAGCAGCGGCTCGTAGTAGCCCAGCACGTTCAGCAGGGCGCACGGCTTGGGATGGATTCCCAGCTGCGACCAGGTGACGACCTCGCAGAACTCCTCGAAGGTCCCGTAGCCGCCGGGAAGCGCCACGAAGCCGCCGGAAAGGTCCGCCATCATCGCCTTGCGCTCGTGCATGGAGCGCACGACGTGCAGCACGGTGAGCCCGCTGTGCCCCACCTCGCGCCGGAGCAGCGCCTCGGGGATGACGCCGATGGCCTCGCCGCCGTGCCTCATCACCTCGTCGGCGACGATGCCCATCAGCCCCACGCGGCCGCCGCCGTACACCAGCCCGATCCCGCGCTCCGCCATGACCCGCCCCAGCCCCCGGGCCGCGACCGCGTACTCCGGCCGCACCCCCGGGCTGGACCCGCAGAAGACGCAGATCCGCTTCACCTTCTCCTCGCCCGCGCCCGGTCCGGGCCGCGTCTCAGTGGACCGCGTGCCCGGAGTCGGCGTGCGCCGCATGGCCGGTATCCGGCGCCGCCGGCCTCGTCGCCGGCGTCTGCGAGGGCGCGGTGCCCGGTGCGGAAACGACGGGTTGCGTCGGCGCGCCCTGCGGCGCCGGCTGCGCGCCGGTGGCGGGCGCCTGCGTCGGCGCGACGGGCGGCTGCACGGCCGGATCCGAGCCGCCCACCATCTCCGTCGTCAGCGGCGGGGGCGGCGCGGCCGCGTCGTTCACGGGCGCGTCCTGCTGCGGACCGGGTTCGCGGGCGCACGCGCCGGCCAGGAAAACGCTGAGCGCGGCCGCGCACGCCAGGGCCAGACGGGTCATTCATCCTCCAGTGCGGAAGAAAAGCGTCGAGAGCGCCACAGCATACGCCCTGACCGTCGAAACTGGCAACCGTCCCGCGCCGATCCGCAGCGGGAAGCAGCAAAGGCTCTTCGCCTCAGGTGAACAGTCGGCGCGGGGCCGTCACGCTCGTCGCGTTGCGACCTCCCCCGAAACTGCCGGGGGAGGTTGGGCACCCGGCCGGCTCCGGAGCGGGGCGGACGTCCGTTGTTGCACGGTCCCGCCCCCGCGACGGAACCGACTCCCTTCCCGCTCGCAGTTTGTTGGGGAAGGGCTGGGGGTGGGGGGCGCTCCGCGCGGGGCAGGACGCCCGTCGGGCTGCGGGTAGCCGTCGGTCTGGTGGGGTG
>JAHWJJ010000280.1 GCA_019348475.1 Gemmatimonadota bacterium
GCCTCGTCCGTCCGCTGGTTCAGCGTCTTTCAGCTCTCGCTGATGGTGTGGCTGGCGGCGCAGGGGTGGGCGTACGCGACGGACGGCTGGGCCCGGCTGGGGCCCATCGTCAGCGGGGCCGTGCACATGGCGCCGGGGCTGTTCCTGGCCTTTTCCGTCCACGAGAACCGCCGTTCCAGCCGCGGCGCGGCGGCGGCCATCCTCCTGGCGCTCGTGCTGCTGCCGCTGGACCTGCAGTCGGTGAACGCGCGCGAGTCCGAGCTGGTGCTGCTGGCGTGGACGATTGGTGCGTGGAGCGCGGCCACCTGGCTGTTCGTGCGGAAGATGGACCGCGAGTCGCGCAGCCCCCGCGAGAAGCGCGTCGGCCGCAACGTGCTGGTGCTGATGACGATGGTGATGCCGGTCGGCGTGCTGGGCGGCATCCTGACAGGGGGCGAGACCAGCGTCTTCATCATGCCGCTGGCGATGGTGTGGATTCAAGGACTGATCTTCTACGGCGTCGCGCGGCTGCGCTTTTACGACATCGAGATCCGCGCCGTCCGCACCGGCGAGCTGGCGGCGGCGGCGGCGGAGCAGGAGCGGCTGGCGGTGGTGGGCGAGCTTTCGGCGTCGCTGGCGCACGAGATCCGCAACCCGCTCACCGGCGTGCGCTCGCTGGCCCAGCGGCTGGCGGAGGAGGAGATCCCGGACGACCGGCGCCGGCGCTACGCCTCCGTGATCCTGGACGAGGTGGGCCGCGTGGAGCGCCTGGTGGCCAACCTGCTCGGGATCGCGAAGCGGGCGCCGCGGGTGCGCGACGCGGATGCGCGGACGCCGCTGGCCCCGCTCTTCGACGACCTGGCGCTGCTCGTCACCGGCCGCGCCGACAGGACGGGCGTCCGCGTGACGGTGGATGCGCACGGAGCGACGGCGCCCTCCGCCCGCGAGCCGCTCGCCCAGGCGCTGCTGAACCTGCTGCTGAACGCCGTGGAGCACACCCCCGCCGGCGGCACCGTCTCGCTCGCCGCGCGGGCGGCGGACGGCGGGACGGTGGTCACCGTGCGCGACGGCGGCCCGGGCGTGCCGCGCGAGCAGCGGGAGCGCATCTGGGAGCCGTTCCACACCGGCGGCGCCGGGACGGGGCTGGGCCTCGCGGTGGTGCGCCGCGTGGCGCGGGAGGAGGGATGGACGGTGGACGTGGACGATGCCCCCGGCGGCGGCGCCGAGTTCCGCATCGTCCTGCCGAATATGCTGCCGCAAGCCCGCCCGGCCTCGGTTGCCGCGCAAGACGCGGCGTAAGGCCAGGCAGCCGGCGCAGCCATTGGGCCGGCCGGTGCTTTGCGGATGAGTAAACCGTGATTACACTGATGCACTACCCTGCGTGAAGATTGCCATGGACAAGAACCTGCTGGACCGGATCACGGTCGATCCCGCACAATGTGGCGGGCGTCCTTGCATTCGAGGATATCGCATCCGTGTCACGGATGTGCTCGATCTGCTCGGTGCCGGCTTGACCGTGGATGAAGTGCTCGAGGAACTGGAGAACCTGGAGCCGGAGGACATTCAGGCCGTGATGCAGTACACGGCACTTCGGATGCGAAGCCCGGTGCTGGCTGCGTGATCATCTGGGTCGGTGAGCAGCTGTCGCACGCACTCGCTCCATGGCTGGCGGCGCGATTCCAGCTCGAGGCGTACTCGGTCGACGCGCTGGGCTTCGCGCAGGCGCAGGACCGACGGATCTTCGAGGCCGCCCGTGCGGCCGGGGCGGTGGTGATGACGAAGGACAGCGATTTCGCCGACCTGGTGTACCGCCATGGACCGCCTCCGCAGATCTTGCTCATTGCCATCGGGAACAGTCGGAACGCGCGGCTGAAAACGATTCTCGATGAAACGCTTCCCGCAGCGATGGACCTTCTCCGGTCCGGCGAGCCCCTCGTTCAGATCAGCGAGCCCAGGTCCGGCCCTCGTCCCTGACGTGCTGACCATTCCGTGAAAATCCTGGTCGTTGACGACGAGCGGGCGATCCGGTTCTCGCTGGCGGAGCTGCTGGAGAGTGAGGGGCACGACGTCCGCGAGGCGGAGCACCCGCCCGCCTCGCTCGCCGCGCTGGAGTTGCGCGCGTTCCTGCTGCTGTACCCCGACCACGACGTCGCCATCGCCACCCTCGCCAACGGCCCTGCGGATTTCGGCGACGAGGCGGTGGCGCGCATCGCGGAGCCGTTTCTGTCACGCCGCTGACTGCCGATCTTTTCGTGCGGTGGCGGCTGAAGTCTCGTTGTTTCGTCCGTGTGCTTTGTTTACATTCGGCGCATGCGTATCTACCTTGACGTGTGCGCGATCCAGCGCCCATTCGACGACGCCGTGCAAGAGCGGATCCTTCGCGAAACCGAAGCACTGCTCCGCGTGATCAAGCTGGTAGAGCAGGGTGTGGTCGATCTGGTTGGCTCGTTTGCACTGGACATCGAAACCGAGGCGAACCCTGACGCCGTCAAGCGCGCCTACATGGAGAGGGTGCTCTCCCTTGCGCAGCAGCGAGTGATTCCGGGCGCGGCTGTAGAGCAACGTACCGACGCCTACAGGTCACTTGGACTGGACACGTGGGATGCCGCACACCTCGCAGCGGCCGTGGAGGCGCGGGTCGATCTCTTCTGCACCTGTGACGACAAGCTCCTGCGCCGTGCGAGGAAAGCTGACACGGGCTTGACGCGTGTAGTATCCCTGCTAGAGTTGATCGAGGAGGTAGAAAGATGAGTACAACCGTCAGGACGATCGAGGAAATCACCGAGGAAGCCATCCGCCTTCTCTCCCGTGAGATGGGGGTGGCCGATACGATGCGCTTTCTCGGCCAGTTCATCACGCGCTCGGGTGACTACACGAGGGATCGTAAGGCCTTGCTAGGTGATCCTTCGGTAGAGGAGCTCTTCGCGGAAGCCCGGCGAAAAGAGGCGCTCCGGGACGACGCAAGGTGATGTCCGCTGAGAAGCTGGTTTCTCACGCCCGGGCTTTGCATATCCGCAGGGGGAGAGTTGTCTAAACTCTCCCCTTTCCAGCGCCGCTCTCCTGCGTCCGATGAAAATTCTGGTCGTTGACGACGAGCGGGCGATCCGGTTCTCCTTGGCGGAGCTGCTGGAGAGTGAGGGGCACCGGGTGCGCGAGGCGGAGCACGCCCCCGCCGCCCTCGCGGCGCTGGACGAGTCGCCGGTGGACCTGGTGCTCAGCGACCTGACCATGCCCGCCATGGACGGTCTCGCGCTGCTGGAGGAGGTGCGGGCGCGGCACCCCGACACGCTGTTCGTCCTGGTCACGGCGCATGGCGACGAGCGCACCGCCGTCCGCGCGCTGCGCGAAGGAGCGTACGGCTACGTTCCCAAGCCGTTCGACAACGACGAGATCCGCGCTCTGGTACGCCGCGCGCGCGAGGTGCTGTCGCTGCGCGCCGAGAACGCGCGGCTGCGGGAGGAACTGGCGGGCGAGTTCCGGGGGCTGATCGGCGACTCGGCGCCGCTGCGCGAGGTGGTGCGCGTCATCCGCCGCGCCGCGCCTACGGACGCCACCGTGCTGGTCACGGGCGAGAGCGGGACCGGGAAGGAGCTGGTCGCGCGGGCGCTTCACGCCGAGAGCCGGCGCCGCGGCGGAACGTTCGTGGCCCTCAACTGCTCCGCGCTGCCCGGCGAGCTGGTGGAGCGCGAGCTGTTCGGCCACGTGCGCGGGGCGTTCACGGGCGCGGACCGCGACGCGGAGGGGTTGTTCGAGGCCGCGGACGGCGGCACGCTGTTCCTGGACGAGGTGGGCGACCTGGCCGCCGCCGCGCAGGCCAAGCTGCTGCGCGCGCTGGAGGAGCGGCAGATCACGCGGCTGGGATCCACGAAGCCGGTGGAGGTGGACGTGCGCGTGGTCGCCGCGACGAACCGGCCGCTGGAGAACATGGCGGGCAGCGGCGCCTTTCGCCAGGACCTGCTCTACCGGCTGCAGGTGATCCCCCTGCACATCCCCCCGCTGCGCGACCGGCGCGAGGACGTGATGCCGCTGGCGCTGCACTTCCTGGCGCACTTCGCCGGGAAGTACGGACGCGAGGTGCGGGGGTTCAGCGAGGCGGCGCGGCGGCTGCTGCTATCATACGACTGGCCCGGCAACGTGCGCGAGCTGCGGAACGCGACCGAGCGGGCGGCGGTGATGGCGGAGGGGGACCAGATCGAGGCGCGCGACCTGCCGCCGCAGCTGGCGGAGAGCCGCGCGCCCGTGGGTCCGGTGGAGGCCGCGCTGGCGGACCTGCCGTTCGCCGAGGCGCGCGACCGGGCGATGGACGCGTGGGAGCGGCGCTTTCTGGCGGCGGCGCTGGAGCGGCACGGTGGCAACGTGAGCGCTACCGCCCGCGCGCTGGACCTGCATCGCCAGAGCCTGCAGAAGCGGCTGCGCGCGCTGCACCTGACGCGCGAGGCGCCCGGCGAAGGGCCGGGCGCCTCGGAGTAGTCTCCATCGCTGCACCGTGCGCCGGATCAGGGAACCATCGACGGCGGGATGAAGCCGGTGGTGTCGGTGGGCGGGGCGTCGGGGACCAGCGGAGCCGTGCCGTCGTCCACCGGATTGGACGAGAGCGTGGGCCCGTCTCCCGCGCAGGCCGCTCCCGTCGCGGTGGCGATGGCGATCGCTGCGGCGGTCAAGATGCGTCTGGCGTTCATCGGATCACTCCCGTTTCATGCGTCTGCCGGTGCCCGCGCATTCCTTGCGAGCGTGGGCGATAACGGGTTGCATCTTACGTGCCGGGAATAACTTACGGGGCGGCAAAGAGACAGATGGCGGCCACGGTGTCCGAAAGCGCAAGACGTGGAAGCTCCAGCGCGCGGCCTTCGCCGCTCTCCGCCCTCCGTGCACCCTTCACCCCTTCACCCGTTCACCCGTTCACCCGTTCACCCCTTCACCCGTTCACCGCATCCGCACCGACGCCCAGGTCACGCCGCAGCAGCGCCTCCGGGTCCGGCTCGCGGCCCATGAAGCGTCGGAACAGCTCGTCCGGCTCTTCGGCGTCGCCCTGGCTGAGCACGGCGTCCACGAACGCGCGCCCGGTTTCGCGGTTGAACAGCCCCTCGCGCTGAAAGCGGGTGAACGCGTCCGCCTCGAGCACCGCGGACCAGAGGTAGCTGTAGTACCCGGCCGCGTATCCCCCGCTGAAGATGTGCGAGAACGAGGTGATGAAGTGGTCGTGCGCGAACTCGGGGCGGGGATGGAACCGTTCCATCACCGTACGCGCGCGCTGCACCGGGTCGCCGTCGGTTTCCGGGTCGAAGCGGACGTGCAGCTCCAGGTCCACGGTGCCAAAGCTCAGCTGCCGCATCTGGTAGTAGGCGCCCATGAAGGTGCGCGCGGCCAGCATCTTCTGGTACAGCGCCTGGGGGATGGGCTCGCCGGTCTGCCAGTGGCGCGCGAACAGGTCCAGCGCCGGGCGCTCCCACGTCCAGTTCTCGATGATCTGCGAAGGGAGCTCCACCCAGTCCGAAGGCACGTGCGTCCCCCCCAGCGCCGGCACCTCTACCCGCGAAAGCAGGTGGTGCAGCAGGTGTCCGAACTCGTGGAAGATGGTCTGCACCTCGCGGTGCGTGAGCAGCGCCGGGCGGCCCCCCTCCGGCGGCGACAGGTTCCCCACCATCAGCGCCAGGTGGGGCACCCACCCCTCCGGCCGCGGTCCGCCCACCACCAGGCCGTTCATCCACGCCCCGCCGCGCTTGCTTTCGCGCGGAAACCAGTCCGTGTAAAAGCTGCCCAGCAGCGCGCCCTGCTCGTCCAGCACGTCGTAGAAGCGCACCTCCGGGTGCCACACCGCGTCGACGTCGCGCGGCTGCACGCGCGCGCCGAACAGCCGCTCCGCCAGCCCGAACAGCCCCTCCAGCACGCGGTCCATGGGAAAGAACGGGCGCAGCGCCTCGGCGTCCATGTCGTAGCGCATCAGCCGCAGCCGTTCGATGGCATACCAGGCGTCCCACGGCTCCAGGGTGTCGATGCCCAGCTCCGCCCGGGCGAACGCCTGCAGCTCGTCCATCTCGCGCCGCCACACGGGCCACGTGCGCTCCGTGAGGTCTTCTTCGAAGGCGAACGCGCGCGTGCCGCTGCCGGCCATGCTTTCTTCCAGCGCCAGGTCCGCGTAGTCCGCAAAGCCCAGGATGCGGGCCAGCTCGCGGCGCAGCTGCAGGATGCGGCGCACCAGCGGGCGGTTGTCGTGCTCGCCGCTGCTGGCGCGGTTCACGTACGCCTGGTACATGCGCCGGCGAAGGTCGCGGTGCGCGGAGTACTGCATGAAGGGCTGAAACGACGGGATCTGCAGCGTGAATCTCCACCCCTCCACCCCCTTTGCCTGCGCCGCGGCCCGGGCCTGCG
>JAHWJJ010000281.1 GCA_019348475.1 Gemmatimonadota bacterium
CGCCGCTTCCTCCATCTTTCAGCTCCCGTGATCCTGACCGCACTTCTGCTCGCCCTGCAGGCGACGACGGGCACCGTGCACGGCACCGTGCGCGCGCACCCCTCCGGCGAGCCGGTTCCGCACGCCACGGTAGAGGTGGCCGCGCTGAACCGCCGGGCCGTCGCGGACGCGCGCGGCTACTACGTCATCGCCGGCCTTCCCGCGGGCGCGCACCGGGTGCGGGCCGTGGCGGTGGGGCACGACAGCGCTTCAGCCGTGGCCACGCTCGCGGCGGGCGGCTCCGTGCGCCTGGACCTTTCCCTCGCCTCCCGCGCGCTGGCGCTGGAGGCGGTGCAGGTGGCGGCCGCGCCGCCCGCGCCCGGGCGCGACGCCCCCGGCCCCGCGGCCACGCACATCGACGCCGCCACCATCAAGGCGCTCCCCTCGGTGGGCGAGCCGGACGCCTTTCGCGCCATCCAGACGCTCCCCTCGGTGGCCGCCGCGTCGGACTTCTCCACCGCGCTCTACCTGCGCGGCGGCACGCCGGACCAGACCCTGGTGACGCTGGACGGCGTGCCGCTCTTCAACCCGTACCACCTGGGCGGGCTGTTCTCGGCCATCGACCCGGACGCGCTGGCCACGGTGGACGTGGTACCCGGCGCGCTCCCCGCCCGCGCGGGCGACCGCCTGTCCGGCGCCGTGCACATGCACACGCGCGACGGGGGGAGCGACCGCTGGCGTTCCACGGGCGGCATCAGCCTGATCTCGTCGCGCATCGGGCTGGACGGGCCGCTCCCCGGGGAGATGGGCACCATGCTGTTCTCGGTCCGCCGCACCTACCTGGACGCGGCCGCGGCGGCGGCCCGCGGGGCGGGTCTCATCGACGACCCCTTTCCCTTCGCCTTCACCGACGCGCACCTCAAGCTGTCCAGCCCGGCGGGCGGGGCGGCACAGTGGTCCGTCTCCGGGTACCTGAACGACGAGGGGTTCCGCACCCCCGACGCGTGGACCGACGACAACAACCTGACCTGGGGATGGGGAACGCGCGCGGCCAGCGCCCGCTACCGCCGCGCGCTGGGCGGACGCTGGCTGGTGGACGCCCGCGCGGGCGCCAGCGATTTCTCGGGCGAGCTGACCGTGGGCACCGGGCCCGGCACGCCGCCGGAGCGGCCGCTGTACAGCTCCATGCGCAACCTGATGGCGGCGCTGGAAGCCACGCGCTACACGGAGTCGCACCGGGTCAGCGGCGGGGTGGAGCTGAACGCGTACCGCTTTGCGCACGACGTCTTTCGCGGCTCGGAGGGCGACCTGGCGCGCCTGCTGCCGCACATCGACCGCGTGGACCGCATCGGCAGCGTGGCGCTGCACCTGACGGACGAGTGGCGCGCGTCGGAGCGGCTGTCGGGGCGGCTGGGCGTGCGGGTGCTGTCGGTGATGGACGGTGCCACGCTGCTGCTGCCCCGCGCCGCCGCGCGCTTCGGCGTCACCGAGAACCTGGCGCTGACGGCCGGCGCTGGCCGCTACGCGCAGACGCTGCGCAGCCTGCGCGACGAGGAGTCGCTGTTCACCGCCATCTTCGCCTTCGACCTGCTGGTGGCCGCGCCCGCGGACCGGCCCTCCACCTCCGAGGACGTGACGCTGGGGGTGGAATGGGCGTCCGGCGCCACCGCCGTCCGTGCGGACCTGTTCGCGCGCCGGCTGTCGGGGCTGACCATCGGCGTTCCCGAAGGCGACCCGCTGGATACGCCGCTGCTGGTGGCGTCGGACTCGCTCACGGGGAGCGGGGCGGCGCACGGGGTGGAGCTGCACGCCACGCACCGCATCGGCCGGCGGACGTTCACGCTGGCGTACGCGTGGGCAGACGCCTCGCGGACGGCGCACGGGGAGACGTTCACCCCGCGCTTTCACCGCCCGCACTCGCTGGACGCCTCGATGATCGCGCCGCTGGGGCGCCGCGGACAGTTCAGCGCGCGCTTCCAGTGGGCGTCCGGCCAGGGGTTCACGCCGGCCGTGGCGCAGGCGCCGCGGCTGGTGTACGACCCGCAGACCGGCACCTGGCGCCCGGGCGGAACCATCACCGTGTTCGGCGAGCACAACAGCGCGCGGCTTCCCGCGTACCGGCGCCTGGACCTCTCCATCCGGCGCGAGTTCCGGCCGCGCCTGGCGCGCGGCGGCACGCTGACGCCGTACTTTCAGGTGGTGAACGCGCTGGCCAGCCGCAACGTGCTCTTTGCCACCCCCGGGTGGAGCGAGAGGGGCCCCGTGATCGAGTACGGCCCGCAGCTCCCCACCATCCCCACCTTTGGCGTGGAGTGGACCTTCTGATGCGCCGCCTGACCGCCGCCGCGCTCCTGCTGGCCTGCGCCGCCTGCGTGCGCGAGCCGGACCCGCTGGAGTTCACCGAACCCGCGTTCTCCGTCCACGGCGTGGTGCGCGCGGGCGAGACCGCCGTGCGCGTCTCCCTGCTGCGCACCCTGGCCAGGGGCGCCCCCTCGGAAACGTCCGGCGCCGAGGTGACGCTCTCCAGCGGGGCCACCACGGTGCGGCTGACGGAGGTGCCGGGGTCGCAGCCGGGCGCGTGCTACACCCCGGACTTTTCGCCGGTGGAGTCCCCGCTCCGCGGCTGCTACGCGGCCACCCTGCCGCAGCCGGCGGCGCCGGGGAGCCGCTGGCAGCTGACGGCGACGCTGCCTGCGGGGGAGAAGGCCACCGGCAGCACCGTAATCCCGGCGCCCCCCGCCATCCTGAGCCCCGCTCCGGGCACCCGCCTGGTCGTTTCTTCGCGCGGTTTCGAGGCGGCCGAGTTCGACGTGGCGTGGCAGACCCCGTCGGCGCCGCGGGTGGAGATCCGCGTGGCGGAGGGCACGGCGTTCCGGGACGGGGCGCGGGTGCAGGGCTCCACCTGCATGGTCGCGCACCGGCACGTTGAGGCGGCGGTAGGGCAGCCGTCCGGCAGCCGGCGGATGTACGTGGACGGCGTCTTCTGCTATCACGGTCCGGGTGGCGAGATGGCCTGGGACTCCGCCGTGGTGCCGGTGCTGGTGACCGCGTTCGACTCGGCGTACGCGGACTTCGCGCTGCACGGCCGCGGCGTGACCAGGGGCCACCGCAGCGCCGCGCTGCAGGGCGCGTACGGCGTCTTCGGCTCCGCCGCGAGCACGCGGCGGGAGATCATCGTGATCCCCCGGCGGTGAAGGGGTGAAGGGGTGAAGGGGTGAAGGGGTGAAGGGGTGAAAGGGTGAAAGGGTGAACGGTGAACGGGCAAGGAACTGTGATTACGAGGAATCTACTCATCATCACCCGTACCTGTAGCCGACGGCACGCCGGGGACTCGCCCTGACATAGGTGGGGTTCGCACAGCTCTGCGTGAGTAAATGCTGCCTTCCGGATTGTGGCTGACGGTTGTCGCCCTACGCGAAGAGGCCCGCCCCCACACCGGGGACGGGCCTCTTCCGCACTCACGCACTCACGCACTCACGCACTCCCTCACGTCTGGAACCCGCTCACCAGCTCGCGCATGCGCTCGGCGGCGTGCAGCAGCTCGGCGCTGCTGGCGGACATCTCCTGGGTGGCGGCGGACTGCTCCTCGGCCGCGGCGCTCACCTCTTCGGCGCTGGCGGCGTGGGATTCGGAGGTGCCGGAGACCTCGGCGAGCGCCGTCTCCACCCCCTCCATGGCCGCGGCGTTGCGGGCGGCGGCCTCCTCCACCTGGTCGGCGGCCAGGCGCACCCCGTCCACCGCGGCCAGGATCTGCTCCAGCGCGCTGTCGGCGCCGCGCGACACCTCCTCCACGTCCTGCACCTTCTCCGTGCCGCGGCTCATGGTCTGCACCACGTCGCCGATGCGGGTGCGGATGCCCGAGACGTTCTGCGCCACCTCGTTGGCCGCGCGCGCGGATCCCTCCGCCAGCTTGCGCACCTCCTCCGCCACCACCGCGAAGCCGCGGCCGTGCTCGCCCGCGCGCGCCGCCTCGATGGCCGCGTTCAGCGCCAGCAGGTTGGTCTGCCGCGCGATGCCGGTGATGGTCTCCACGAACCGGTCGATCTGCATGGAGGCCTGCTCCAGCTCGGTGACCCGGGCGGCGCTGTCCGTCACCACCTCGCGAATCTCCAGCAGCCGCTGCAGCGCGGATCCCACCTCGGTACGGCTCTGCGCCGCCACCAGGTGAATCTGCTGCGAGAGCGAGCTCACCATCTGCGAGGCGTTCACGATCTCGGTGGACCGGTGCCCCATCTCCTCCAGCGCCTCGCGCGTGGCCTGCAGCCCGTGCGACTGGCTCTCGGCGCCGCTGGCGATCCCCACCATGGCCGTGGCCACCTCGCCGCTTGAGGCCGCCACCTCTTCCGAGATGCTGGAGAGGTCCGAAGCGAAGTTGCCGATGCGCTCGGCCGTGCCCACCGTTTCGCCCACGATGGTGCGCAGCTGCCCCGCCATCTGGTCGAAGGTGGACGAGAGCGCCGAGAACTCGCGCGTCATCGACCCGTGGTCGCCGTTCATCCGGTGGCGCAGGTCGCCCGCGCCCAGCTGCTGCGCGCTGACGGCCAGGGTGTCCAGCGGGCGCTGGATCCAGAAGCGCATGGCGATGTAGATGAGCCCCGCGGTGGCCGCCGCCGCGCCCAGCGCCACCAGAAGCAGGATCACCTCCCAGCGCCGCGTGTCGCGCCGCATCTCGGCGGCGGCGGCCGACACCTTCTCGGCCTGGGTGGCGGAGATCTCGCGGATCGCCTCTTCCAGCTCCTGCGTCTGCGGGCGCACGGCCGCCACGCGGCGCAGCGCGCCCTCGCGGTCGCCCACGTCCACCTGGGCGTGGGCCAGCGCGTACTCCACCTCGATGCGCTGGTGGGCCTGCTCCACCGAGGTGATCTTCGGCTGCTCGGCCGTCGTAAGGTCGTCCAGGTCCTTGTACTGGCGCCGCTGCTCGTGCGCGCGGCGGCCGTACTCGGCAAAGTGCTGCTGGAACTGCGGATCGGGGGTGACCAGGTACCGCTCGCCGGCGGCGATCTGGTTGAGGATGAGCGACTCCAGCTGGCTGCCGATTTCGCTGCTGCGGCGAAGGTCCGTCAGCCGCTCTTCGGTGTCGCGCGAGATGCGGTCCAGGCTCCACACCGCCACGGCCGCGCCCGCCAGCACCAGCAGCACGATGAGCGTGGCCCCCGCGCGCAGGCGGCTGCGCAGCGTGTCGAACATCCCCTGCCGGCCGGGCAGGCTCCACGCCGCGCTCATCGGCCCGCCTCGGGCAGCACGATGCTGCCGCCCCGGATCACTCCCAGCGTGAACTGCTTGTTCACCGGATCTCCGTTCTCGTCGAATTCGACTCTTCCCGCCACCCCTTCGAAGGGGGGCGACCCGCCCCGCTCCGCGCCCACGCCCTCGAGCCAGCGGCGGATGGAGGCGGGGTCGCGGTGCCCCGCCTGGAGCGCCCGCGCCAGCAGCCGCACGGCGTCGTACGCCAGCGCCGACTGCGAATCGGGGTCCTCGTTGTAGCGGGCCCGGTACCGCTGCACGAAGGCGCGCGCGGAGTCCGACATCTGCGCGTGGAACAGCACGCCCACGGCGGTGCCGTCGTAGCGCGGGCCCATCTCCGCCAGCCCCTCGATGCCGTCGCCGCCCAGAAAGCGCGCGCCCAGCCCCACCTGCTGCGCCTGGGCGATGGCCCGCGCCGCCGGGTCCTGCAGCCCCGCGACGAACACCAGGTCCACGCCGCGGTCCTTCATCCGCCGCAGGTACGGCGTAAAGTCTTTGGTGTCGTCCAGGAACGGGTCCATGGCGGCCACGGTGCCCCCCGCCGCCCGTAGCGCGCTGGCGAAGTTGCGGGCCAGCCCCTGCCCGTAGTCGTCGTTGGCGTACAGCACGGCGATGCGCCGCCCCATGGCGTTGGCGGCGCGCGCCAGCGCCACGGCGTTGGCCGAGTCGCTGCTGGCCACGCGAAAGATCCAGTCGCCCAGGCGGCTGACCTCCGGGCTGGTGGCGCTGGTGGCCACCGCCGGCAGGTTGCCCGCGTACTGCTGCGCGGCGGCGATGGTGGCGCCGGAGTAGACGTGGCCCACCACCGCCAGCACGTCGGGGTCGCGCACCAGCGAGTCGGCGGCGGCGATGGCCGACGTGGGATTCCCCTCGTCGTCCACCACGCGCAGGGCCAGCTCGCGCCCGCCGAACGCGCCGGAGGCGTTCAGCTCCTCCAGGGCCAGCTCGGCGCCCATCCTGGACCGCACGCCGTACACGTCGGGGTTGCCCTGCCCGTCCGTAAGCGGCACGGCCAATCCCAGCACCAGTTCGTCGCCGCCGCCGCCGCCCACCGAGCCGCACGCGGCGGCGGCGGCCAGGGCAAGGGCGCCGGAGACGCTTGCTGCGG
>JAHWJJ010000282.1 GCA_019348475.1 Gemmatimonadota bacterium
TACACCACCGGCGCGCCGATCAGCATCGAAAAGCCGCCGGCGCCGCTCGCCCGGTAGTTGTTGATGGCGATGGTGAAGCTGTCCGCCGGCATCACCGCGCGTCCGTTGCGCTCCAGCCGCACCAGCCGCTGCCCCACCGGCTTCGTCAGGTCCAGCGTGTAATCCACCCCGCTCACCACGTCGTAGTTGTAGCCGGGGATGGACGGGTTCGTCAGCGTGTCGCAGGCCAGGGCGGGGCAGGGAAGGTAGTACTCCGCGCTCTTTTCCAGGTACGCGCGCAGCTGGGCGCCGGAGATGCGGATGGCCTTGAGCGTGTTGTCGTACACGTACAGCCCCGCCACGTCCGCCACCGTCACCGGCCCCTGCGGGATGCGCGACGTCAGCGAGAACGCGGAGGCGGCGGAAAGCTCCGCGCCCGTGGCGCGCATCTGCACGTCGTTGATCAGGTCCAGGATCGGCGTGTCGCGCGTCCGCGCCAGCGCCGAGGTCCATTCCGCCTCGCTGGTGCCGATCACCTGCGCCACGTAGGCCCGCGTGCGCTCGTGCGCATCCGCCAGCGCCGCCTCCAGCCGCGGCGACGTGCTACCCGGCGCCGGGCGCAGGACGCGCCCGCGCTTGTTGGCGACCGTCCACCGCCCGTCCTCCCAGCGCAGGTCCAGCTCGGCCACGGCCAGCGAGGTGCCCCAGTTCTTGGCCTGCTGCACCAGGACGCCGTCGATGGTGGTGTCCGCCACCTCGCGGTGCGTGTGCCCCATGAAGATGACGTCGATCCCCGGGACCTCGCGCGCCATCGCGGCGGATGCGTTCTCCGCCGGGACGCCGGTGGCCGCCGTGTCGTAGCTGCTCCCCTCGAGGCCGCCGTGCGCCGCGACCAGCACCACGTCCGCGCCCCGCGCCCTCAGGTCGGCCACCACGGGGCGCACGCTGGGCACGATCTCGCGGAAGTCCAGCCGCCCCTGCACGTTGTCGCGGTCCCAGATCAGCACCCCCGGCGGCGTGACGGCGGTGATGCCGATGCGCACCGTGCGCCCGCCGACCGTCCGCTCCACGATGGTGGATGGACGATACGCATGCTGGTCCGTCCCCGCGCGAAAGATGTTGGCGCTGATGAAGGGAAAGCGCGCGGCGGCCGCGGCGCGGTCCAGGTGCTCGATGCCGTAGTTGAACTCGTGGTTGCCGATGGCCGCGGCGTCGTATTCCACCAGGTTCATGGCGCGCACCAGCGGGTGCTCCTCGCCCTCCGCCAGGCGGCGATGGACGAAGTCCAGGGGGTTGCCCTGCAGCAGATCGCCGGATTCCACCAGCACGGTGCGGCCGGGGTTCGCGGCGCGCACGCTGTCCATCAGCGGCACCAGCGCGGCCAAGCCGTTGTTGGTGCGCTCACCGGTGTAGTAGTCGTAGGGAAGGATCCAGCCGTGCAGGTCGGTGGTCCCCATCAGCACCAGCCGCCCTTCCGCCGCCGGCCCCGGCGCGGAGCCGGCCGGCGGCGCGCCTGCGCACCCCGCCAGCGCGGTGAGCGCCAGCGCCGCCGTCACTCGTCGCAAAACAGACATCTCGTTCGTCAATCCGGGTTTCGAGGTGGGCGCTGTACACGCGGATCGGCACCCCGGCTCCGCAGGTTCCGATCCCCTGTTTCCCGCCTGGCGGAGCGGTGGACTCGTTTTGCTTGTACGGTGGAATGTGAGCCCTATCTTGAAGGCCAGACGCCGCGGCCCGCGCCGGGGGATCGAAAAGGTGTTTGGGGAAGGTGCGAGCCTGGGCGAGCGGAGGGGCCTGCGCGGCCTCCCCACCGCCATGGCCACTTGGCCTGGTCCGGGTCGAGATCGAATCTTCCATCCGGGGTGCCATGATGAAGATGCTGTGTCGAACGCTGATGGTGCCGCTCTGCCTGGCGGCCGGCGCGCAGACCGCTCCGGCGCAGAAGCTGGCGTACCAGGGCATCGCCTGGGGCGTGCCGGCCGACAGCGTGCGCGAGCCGCTGGCGGCGCTGGGCTTTACCCTCCGCGGGGTGACGGATGCAGGCGACCACCAGTTCGACCGCGACGACGGCGCCCGGCTGCAGGCGGAACTGCGCCAGGGCCGGCTGATCGGGTTCTCGCTGATCGATCCCGCCCGCGGGGAGGGGGTGGACGCGCGCTTTGGCGCGCTCGCTGACTCGCTGGCGGCGGAGCTGGGCGCTGCGGACGAGGTGCAGGTGGAGGGGGCGCCGCCGCTGCGGGTGTGGGAGGCGGGGCTCTCGTCGGTGCGCCTGGCCGTTTCGCGCGCGACGGGGGAGCGGACGGTGCAGGTGGCGTGGCGCGGGCCAGGATGGTTCGACGAGATGGACCGCCGCGCCGGACGGCCGCCGCCGCCCGCCGGGTACACCACCGTGAGCATCACCCCCTTCCTGCGGATGGCGGTGGACACGACCGTTCAAGGGCCGCGCACGGCCGGCACGCTGCGGGGCCGGTTCCGCATCGAATACTTTCAGCCGATCACGCCGACGGTGGAGGGCGTGGCGCAGGAGCCGATGGACGCGGTGGAGTACGAGATGGATTTCGACTGCGCGGGCCGGCGCGCGCGGTTGATCTCCCGGGCCACCTACCTGGACGGCCGCCGCCAGCGCAGCGACCGCCCGCAGGGCCAGCCGTGGACCACCCTGCGGCAGCCGGAAACCCACTACGCGCGCGGACTGAGCGCCGTCTGCCGCGCCGCGAAGCCCGCCAGGTAGCGCGCCGGACACGTGGCGGCCCAGCGGATGGACCGGCCCCGGCGGCCCCGCACACGCACGGCCGTTCGGGGCGGAAGGGTTGATTCGGGTAAACTGACGTAGTATCATGTGCCGCACCGCCACCCCTCCCGCGGCGGGATCAGCACCCCCGGCGCTCCGCGGCGGCCACCCCGCCGGTCCGCGCGCCCGTCGCAGCCACTCCCAACCAACCCGCAGCCACCCCCATGCCCATCCCTGGAATGCGCCTTCGCCGCCGGGCGCTCGCCGCGGCCGCCGCCCTGCTGGCGCTGCACCCCGTCGCCGCGCTCGCGCAGGAGGACGAGCCCCGCCCCAGCCAGCGCGTGCGCGTGCTTGCGCCGGGGGAGGGATGGATCTCGCCCACCCCCGCCACCGTGGTGGAGGCGGATGCCGAAACGCTGCTGCTGGACGTGGGCGGCGTGCAGATGCAGGTGCGGCGCGTAACCATCACGCGCCTGGAGGTGAGCGATGGAAAGCGCAACCGGGTCCTGTGGGGCGCGTACGGGGGGGCACTGGGGGCGGTACTGGGCTACGCCGCCGGGCGCGTGCACCAGAACATCGCGTTCCGCGACAGCGTGCGCGTGGAGTGTGTCCCCTCGGCCGAGTGCCCTCGCGGATTCCGGTACGCGCCCCGGAAGCCCGACCCCCGCCACATGACCGCGATCACGGCGGCGGGGGGCACCATCGGCGCCGTCGTGGGCGTGGCGCTTCCCGGGGAGCGCTGGCGCGACATCAGCCTCCGTTCGGCGCTGCTCCCGGCGGAGCCGCGCCGTGGCCGGCTTGCCCTGGCCGTGGGCGTCCGCTTCTGACGCGGAACCGCTGGGTGCCCCCCGCTGCGTCCACTCAACCCCAGCACCCGCCCGCGGGCGGGTGCACCACCGAACTTTGCCGATGAAACGAATCACGTTCGCCGCGCTCCTGTTCGCCGCCGCCGCCCTGTCGGCGTGCGGCCCTGTCGCGGCGGGGCTGCGCCCCGCGCCCCGGGCCGACCTGATCTCGCGCGCCGAAATCGAGGCCACGCCGGCCGCCGACGCGCACGAGCTGGTTCAGCGCCTGCGCGCGGACTGGCTGATCGTGGACGGACAGCCCGCGGTCGACGAGGTGCTGGTGTTCGTGGACGGCCGGCTGCTGGGCAACGTCCGCTCGCTGCGGGGGCTCAGCCTGGACCGGGTGGGGGCGCTGCAGCTGCACAGCCCCAACTACGTGCGCGAAACCTTCGCCCGTTTTCCGCACCGCGAGTTCCGGATGGCCATCGCGGTGAGCACCTTTACCCAGGCCGAGGAGGCGCGCTACCGGGGGAGCGTGAGCATGGGCGCCGGCCTGTCGATCCGCAGCCTGGCGCACCAGGTCAAGGCCTCGGCGGACGACCTCGGGTTTAGCCACCACCCTCCGGCCAACTGGGCGGACCGGGGAAGGGAGATGCCCGTGACGGTGCACCTGGGCGCGCGGTACGGGCTGCGCCCCCGCCTCTGGCTGGCTGGTGAGGTGCAGCATACGCCACGCGCCTGGTACGGTGGCTACCGGCACCCGCCCGACATGGGCTCCGGGCTGCTGAGCGTCTCCGCCGCCAGTACTGAGATGGCGCTGCAGCTCTCCACGGGAGGCATGGTCCGCGCGACCGCCGGTCCCGCGCTGCGCATGGTGCAGTGGGACTGGCGCAGCGGCGAGTGCCAGTGCGAGGAGCCGCGCAGCAACAGCAACACGGCCCTCGGCCTCGCCGTGGCCGTCGAGGCGACGGTTCCCCGCTCGTCCAGGTTCTTTCTGGACATCGGGTTCCGCGGGCGCTACTTCCCGTCCCAGGAGGCCGGGCCGTATCGCGAGTTCGAGTCCATCGGCGCGCGCGGCCTTACCTTCACGCCCACGCTGGGGCTGGGGGTTCGCTTCTAGCTCCCGCGGCGTCCGCATCCGCATCCGCGGACGGCGGGAGCACGCAGCAGGGCGGAAGCGCGTGGCGCGCCTCCGCCCTGCCGGCGTTCCGGCCCCGGATCTGGGCGAGCACGTTGTCGTGGGCGTCCTGGCCGGCCGCGGCAGCGGAGAAAGCGCCGCGAGCTTCGGCCGCTGGCTGCGGGCACGGCTGGGCTGACGCGCCTGGTACGAGCGAGGGCAGCGACGAAGGCTCCCTCCATAGCGAGAAGGCGAAGCCCCGTTCGGCGAGGAACGAGCCGACGCGGGGCTTCTGGCATTTGCAGCCCCGCGTTTCAACTCGGGGCGGTTCTCCGGAGGCGGTGATGGCGGGCGAGCCGTGCCCGATGTTCACACCGCCGGGCGCTTGAGCGCGGGGGTGTCGCCGAGGGGGGCGTACAGGTCGCCCCAGAGGCGGCCGTCGGGGCGGAGCGCGGCGGCGTCGGCGTACCGCGGGCCGGGGGCCAGCGGAACCGCGTCCGAGAGGCGCAAGCGCAGCACCTCGCAGATCACCATCGTGTTGGGGCCTCCCTCCAGCTCCACCACCTTGAACAGGCGGCACTCCAGCACGGCCGGGCAGTCCGCCACGTAGGGCGCATCCACCGAATCCGCATCCGCCGACGCAAGACCGGCGCGCTCGAACTCGTCCACGTTGGGGCCGTATTCGCCGCCCGTCTCGTTCATCTGCGCCATCTGCGGCTCCGTCACCACGTTCACACAGAACGCGCCCGTCTGCCGGATGTTGCGCAGCGTGTCTTTTTCCACCCCCGCGCGGCTTCCGATGGAGATGGAGACCAGGAACGGGGTGGCGGCCACGGCCCCGAAGTAGCTGAACGGCGCCAGGTTGCGCCGCCCCTCCGGCGACCGCGTGGACACCCAGGCGATGGGGCGGGGGACCACCAAAGAGGTGAGGAGCTGGTAGCGCTCGCGGCCGCCCAGCGCGGCCGTGTCCCAGATCACGCCAAGCCGCCGGACGCGGGGAGCGACCGCGCGATCCACTCGCGGACGTCGCGCGCCTCGTCGGGGCTTATGCCGTGGCCGATGGGGTAGTCGCCCGTCTCCAGCTCCGCGCCGGCGGCCCGCAGTGCCGCCCGCCCCTGCTCGCCGAAGGAGAAGGGGATGGACGGGTCCAGGGTCCCGTGCCCCCAGAAAAAGCGGGTGCCGCGCACGGTATCCGGGGTGGCGCGCACGGTGGGGTGGTCGGCCAGGAACCCGCTCAGGCACAGGGCCAGCGGCACCGCGCCGGGATTCCGCAGCGCGTAGGCCACGGACATGGTCCCCCCCTGCGAAAAGCCGCCCAGCACCACGGGGCCGGTGCGCACCGGGAGCTGGTCCGGCACCGCCGCCAGGAACTCCGCCAGCGCCTGCTGCGACTGCTCGAAGCTCTCCGGCTCGGGGACGTTGCCGCCCAGAAAGCGGTACCACGCCCACCCGGGCCCGTACCCCCAGGGCGTGCCGCTGTGCGGCGCCTGGGGCGTGACGACGACGGCCTCCGGCGCCAGGAGCGGCGCCAGGTTCAGCAGGTCGAATCGGTCCGCGCCGCGGCCGTGCAGCAGCACCACCAGCGGGGCTCCGTCGCGTGCCTGCGCAGGCACCACCTGCTCGTGTCGCAGCATCGTTCGTCGGTGATGGAGTGAACGGGTGAACGGGTGAACGGGTGAACGGGTGAACGGGTGAAC
>JAHWJJ010000283.1 GCA_019348475.1 Gemmatimonadota bacterium
AACGGGTGAACGGGTGAACGGGTGAACGGGTGAACGGGTGAACGGGTGAACGGGCGGGCTCCGCGCGAGCGGCCCCCCTTCCGCTCACTCGCGCTCGCACCTCGCCAAGGCCGGTGATGGGGCGAACGATGAGGTGCCTGCGTCGGAGGTCGAATTCTCCCGCCCCCGCGCAGTTTGCGGGGGAGGGCCGGGGAGGGGGGCGCCCGCGGAGCGGCGGCCGTTGGGGTTGGTGGCGGTCGCGTAAGAACCGCCGCCGAGAAGCGGATCGAGAAGTGGTCGAGGAAGTGGTCCACGCCATGACGAACCAGACCGGAACGGATGCAACCCGTACCTGAGCAGGCGGGCGCCCTAGCGGCAGGGCCGCGCCGATTCCTTTCGCGGCTGCTCCCCGCGTACGCGCAGGGGAACGTGGCGGACCGCACGTACGCGCTGGTGCTGGGCGCGTTCGGGCTCGCCATCCCCGTGCTCTTTGCGTTCATCGTGCTGCGCGTGGGCGCGGCGGCAATGCCGGCCGTGCGCGAGTTCGGCCTCTCCTTCGTCACCAGCAGCGAGTGGGACCCGGTGGCGGGGAAGTTCGGCGCGCTGCCGTTCATCTTCGGCACGCTGGCAAGCTCGCTGCTGGCGCTGCTGATCGCCGTTCCGCTGGCCATCGGCCTGGCCATCTTTCTCACCGAGCTGGCGCCGCGCTGGCTGGCGGCGCCCATCGCCTTCGGCACCGAGCTGCTGGCGGCCATCCCCAGCGTGGTCTACGGACTCTGGGGGATCTTCGTCCTCGTCCCCTTTCTGCGGACGTGGGTGCAGGCGCCGCTGGCCAACTCCATCGGCGACTCCGTCGGACTGTTCCGGGGGCCGGCGTACGGCAGCAGCATCCTGGCGGGCGGGGTGATCCTGGCCATCATGATCGTCCCCTTCATCTCCGCGGTGTCGCGCGAGGTGCTGGCGGCGGTGCCGGTCACCCAGCGCGAGGGGGCGCTGGCGCTGGGCGCCACGCGCTGGGAGATGACCTGGCAGGTGGTGCTTCCCTACGCCTTTCCCGGGATCATCGGCGCGACCATCCTGGGGCTGGGACGCGCGCTGGGGGAGACGATGGCGATCACCATGGTCATCGGGAACCGCGCGGAAGTGGCGGCCTCGCTCTTCGCCCCCGGCGCCACCATGGCCAGCGTGCTGGCCAACGAGTTCGCCGAGGCGTCGGCGGACATGCACCTGGCGGCGCTGATGGAGATCGGGCTGCTCCTCTTCGGCATCACCATCCTGGTCAACACCGTCGCGCGCCTGATGGTGTGGCGCGTGGGGCTGCGGGCCGGCCGATGAGCGGTCCCGCCATCGGCCCCATGACCGAGCCGGGGCCGCACGCGCCCGCGGCCGCGCTCTCCTTTCGTGACCGCCGGCGCCGCATGGTGAGCCGGGTAATGATCGGCGGGACGGGGGTGGCCGCGGCGGTCACGGTGCTGCCGCTGCTGCTGATCCTGTTCCACCTGCTGCGCGCCGGGCTGGGCTCGCTGAACCCGGAGTTCTTTACCAACGTCCCCGCGCCCGTGGGCCAGCCGGGGGGCGGGGTGGGGAACGGGGTGCTGGGCACCTTCATCCTGGTGGCGCTGGCCGGGGCGATGGGGCTGCCCGTGGCCATCGGCGCGGGGATCTACCTGGCCGAGGCGGAGGGCGGACGGATGGCCAACCTGATCCGCTTCGTCACGGACGTGATGAACGGCATTCCCTCCATCGTCATCGGCATCTTCGTCTGGGCGTGGATCGTGGTGGCCGTGGGCTTCAGCGCCTTCGCGGGCGGGGTGGCCCTGGCCATCATGCTCCTTCCCATGGTGACGCGGACCACGGAAGAGATGGTGCGGCTGGTCCCCCGCGAGCTGAAGGAGGGGGCGCTGGCCCTGGGCTTCACCCGCTGGCGGACCACGCTGGGCGTGGTCCTTCCCGCGGCGCGCAGCGGCATCCTCACGGGGGTGCTCGTGGCGCTGGCGCGGATCGCGGGCGAGACGGCGCCGCTGCTGTTCACGGCGTTCGGAAACCCGTTCTGGTCGTCCGACCTGGGAAAGCCGATCGCCGCGCTTCCCGTGCAGATCTTTCAATACGCCATCAGCCCGTACGAGGACCAGCACCGGCAGGCGTGGGCCGCCTCGCTGCTGCTGATCGGGCTGGTGCTGGCGGTGAGCCTGGCCGCGCGATTCCTCATCCGCAGCCCCTACCGGAGCCGTTGATGCAGCAGACGTATTCCGGGGCGCCGCAGCCGGCCGCCCCCGCGACCCCCGGCGCCCCCGCCGCGCCGCAGCCGCAGGCGGGGCAGGGCGCACCGCCGATGGCCATCGAGGCCGACGACTTCTCGTTCTGGTACGGGAGCGCGCGCGCCCTGAACGACATCACGCTGCGCATCCCCCAGAAACGGGTGACGGCGCTGATCGGGCCGTCGGGGTGCGGCAAGAGCACCTTTCTGCGCTCCATCAACCGCATGAACGACCTGATCCCCGGCATTCGCCACGACGGCGACATCCGCCTGCACGGCGAGAGCGTGTACCGGCAGGGGCTGGACGTGGTGCAGCTGCGCAAGCGGGTGGGGATGGTGTTCCAGAAGTCCAACCCGTTCCCCAAGTCCATCTACGAGAACGTGGCGTACGGCGCGCGGGTGAACGGGGTGGCCCGGGGGCGGCGCGACCTGGACGAGGTGGTGGAGCGGTCGCTGAAGCAGGCGGCGCTGTGGGACGAGGTGAGCGACCGCCTGGACCGCAGCGCGCTCGGCCTTTCCGGCGGGCAGCAGCAGCGGCTCTGCATCGCGCGCGCGCTGGCCGTGCAGCCGGAGGTGCTGCTGATGGACGAGCCGGCCAGCGCGCTGGACCCCATCGCCACGCAGAAGATCGAGGAGCTGATCTATCAGCTCAAGGACCACTACACCATCGTGATCGTCACCCACAACATGCAGCAGGCGGCGCGGGTGAGCGACTTCACGGCCTTCTTCTACATCGGCCAGCTGGTGGAGATGGGACGGACGGAAGAGATCTTCACCAACCCGCGCGAGGAGCGCACGGAGGCCTACATCACCGGGAGGTTCGGATGACGCCGGCGGGAATGCGCCACTTTCACGAGGAGCTGTCGCGGCTCAAGACCCAGCTGCTGGAGATGTCGGGGCTGGCCGAGGAGCTGGTGGACCAGGCCATGCGCGCCCTGCGCGACCGCGACGCCGAGCTGGCCCGCGAGGTGGTGCGGCGCGACAGCGAGCTGGACGCCATGGAGATGGTGGTGGACGACATGTGCATCCACCTGCTGGCCCTGCAGCAGCCCATGGCGCGCGACCTGCGGCTGATCACCATGGCGATGAAGATCAGCAACGACCTGGAGCGGGTGGGGGACCACGCGGTGAACATCGCCGAGGCGGTGGGCCACCTGGCCGAGGCGCCGGTCTACCTGGAGTTCCCCGAGATCGAAGAGATGGGGCGCCTGTCGACGGAGATGCTGTCGGACGCGCTGGACACCTTCGTGCGCGCGGACCCGGAGGGCGCGCGCGAGGTGTGCCGCCGCGACGACCGGGTGGACGCCCTGCACGAGTCGCTGTTCCGCATCCTGCTGACGCACATGATGGAGGACCCGCGGCGCATCGGGGCGGCCATGTCGCTGTTCCTGGTGAGCCGCAACCTGGAGCGCATCGCCGACCTGGCCACCAACGTCGCCGAGGACGTGGTGTTCCTGGTGGAGGGGCGCACCATCAAGCACGGCGCCGGCATGGAGGGCGACGACCGCCGCTCGGGCGCGGACCGCCGCGCGGGCTGAGGAGACGCCGGAGTTCATCCGGACGGAGCGGCGGAGCGGCGGAGCGGCGGAGGAAGCATCTCTCCGTCGCACCGCTGTTTCGTGCCATACCGATTCTCTGAGCCATCATGCATCTTCAAAGATGGCCTCACGCGGAGGGCGCGGAGGTCGCGGAGAAAAGAAGGAGGACAGGCGTGTTCTCCGCGTCGTCCGCGCCCTCGGTGTGAGACTTCAGTAGAACTGTCGATGCGCAGCAGACCGTGGAAATCGGTATCCGACGGTATGCCCCCGCACCGCTTCGGCGTGATGCCTCCCTTGAAGGGGAACCCCTCGCAGCGGCGTTGCGCGAGATGGGGGAGCGGGCCTAACTTCACGCCCTTTCCGGGCCGCGCGGCCGGCAGTCCGCCCGCAGCACACCAGACGCAAAGACAATGAAGATCGCAGTCGTGGGCACCGGCTACGTGGGCCTGGTGGCCGGGGCCTGCCTGGCCGAGACGGGGAACGACGTCGCCTGCGCCGACATCGACGAGGGCAAGATCCAGCGCCTGAACGCCGGCCGGATCCCCATCTACGAGCCCGGCCTGGAGCCGATGGTGGAGCGCAACCTGCACGAGGGCCGGCTTTCGTTCACCACCGACGTGGCCGCGGCCGCGCGCGACGCGGAGGTCATCTTCATCGCCGTGGGCACCCCGCCCGGCGAAGACGGCTCGGCCGACCTGAAGCACGTGCTGGCGGTGGCCGACACCATCGGCCGCAACATGCCCCACGACGCGCCGGAGAAGATCGTCATCACCAAGAGCACGGTGCCGGTGGGGACGGCGGCCCGGGTGCGCGAGGCGATCGGGCGGCACACGTCGCGCCCCTTTCACGTGTGCTCCAACCCCGAGTTCCTCAAGGAGGGCGCGGCGCTGCAGGACTTCATGAAGCCCGACCGCGTGGTGGTGGGGGTGGACAGCGACCACGCGCGGCAGCGGCTGGCGGAGCTGTACGCCCCGTTCGTGCGCACGGGCAACCCCATCCTGTTCATGGACATCGCGTCGGCCGAGATCACCAAGTACGCGGCCAACGCCATGCTGGCCACCCGCATCAGCTTCATGAACACCGTGGCGCAGCTGTGCGAGGCCGTGGGCGCCGACGTGGGACTGGTGCGGCAGGGGATCGGCACGGACGAGCGCATCGGCCCCGGGTTCCTGTTCGCGGGGATCGGCTACGGCGGCAGCTGCTTTCCCAAGGACGTAAAGGCGCTGGTGCACACATTGACCGCCTGCGGGGTGGACCCGGCCATCCTGGAGGGGGTGGAGAAGGTGAACGCGGCGCAGAAGCGGGTGCTGCTGCAGCGCGTGACGGAGCACTTTGGTGAGGACCTGTCGGGACGCACCTTCGCGGTGTGGGGCCTTTCGTTCAAGCCCGAGACCGACGACATGCGCGAGGCGCCGTCGCTGGAGGTGGTGCGCGGGCTGGTGCAGCGCGGCGCCACGGTGCGCGCGCACGACCCCGAAGCGCGCGACGAGGCGGCCCGCCACTTCGCCGACCTGGTGGCGGAGGGGTCGCTGGCGCTGTGCGAGCACAACTACGACTGCCTGGAGGGCGCGGACGCGCTGCTGGTGCTGACCGAGTGGCTGGCGTACCGCAACCCGGACTTCGACCGCATCCGCGAATCGCTGGCCGAGCCGGTCATCCTGGACGGGCGCAACCTGTGGGACCCGGCGCGCATGGCCGAGCTGGGCTTCGAGTACGTGTCCATCGGCCGCGCGCCCGCGCGCGCGCCGGCGGCCGCGGTGGCGGGCGTCGCGGCGGCCTGACCCCGCCGCGACGGCGCGACGGGTCCAGGCGCGGGTACGAGAAAAAAGGACGCGGAGCGCATGGCTCCGCGTCCTTTTCGCCGTCCGCCCCCCTCCCGCGCGCGATCCGTTTCTCCCCGCTCGCGGGGCGGGGAGCCACGTTGCGGGGGCGGGGGGGCGGGGGTAAGTTGGGCGCGGTGCGGGGCGGCCGCGCGCCGGCCCCCCGGACCCGTTGCTCGCCTCCGCCTCTTCACCCATCGCAGCACCCCCCGGACAGACGAATGCGTGTCCTGATCACCGGCGCCGCCGGGTTTCTGGGTTCCCACCTGTGCGACCGCTTTCTGGGCGAGGGGCACCAGGTGGTGGGGATGGACAACTTCATCACCGGCAACGCCGACAACATCGCCCACCTGATCGGGCGCGAGGGGTTCCACTTCGTCCAGCACGACGTCACCAACTTCATCTACGTCGAGGGGCCGCTGGACGGGGTGCTGCACTTCGCCAGCCCCGCCAGCCCGGTGGACTACCTGGAGCAGCCCATCCCCACGCTCAAGGTGGGGTCGCTGGGGACGCACAAGGCGCTGGGGCTGGCCAAGGCCAAGGGCGCGCGCTTCCTGATCGCCAGCACCTCCGAAGTGTACGGCGACCCGCAGGTGCATCCGCAGCCGGAGACGTACTGGGGGCACGTGAACCCGGTGGGCCCGCGCGGGGTGTACGACGAGGCCAAGCGCTTCGCCGAGGCCATGACCATGGCGTACCACCGCT
>JAHWJJ010000284.1 GCA_019348475.1 Gemmatimonadota bacterium
GGCTGGCCCGCGCGGACCTGGAGCCCGGCGTCGATGTCTCTTTCTCGCTGTACGAGAACTTCACCGCGCGCGCGGCGCCCCACGCCGCGCGGCCCGCCGCCGCCGAATGGCGCTACTGTGACCCGGGCGCGGCGCTGCGGCTGACCTTTCCGGCGCGTCCCGGCGCGCAGGTCATGGTTGCGCGCGCGGTCTGGTCGCGGGGCGCCACCCTGCTGGCCGCCCCCGTCCTGGCCGACGGCAGGGTCGGCACGCCGGTGCCCATGCACGCAATGGGGCGCCTGCACCGCGCCGAGTTGCGGGCAGACGGCGCGCCCCTTGTGGGCGCGCGGATCACGGTGCGGCGCATCGAGCCGCTCAAGGAACGGCAGACCTGCCGCGCGGCGGCCACCTTCGTCGTCGGCGAGTGAGCCCGAGCACGTTCCAGGGACGGCCTCCGGCACGCACGCGCACGTGGCGCGGCGCTACAGCCAGCGCAGTGCGCGCAGCAGCATCACCTTGGTTCTGCGGGCAAGGTCCTTCGGTCGCCGCCATGGACCGTGCAGACGCAAGGATTCGGGCGGCGGCTCCCTCAGGATGACTGGCGGGCGATTGATCGTGGCAGCACCCCTCGAAGGGGCGTTTGCCAAACCCTTTTAACGCGTGGAAGCGACACAGTCATCCTGAGGTCATCCGGCGCTGCGCCACCGTGCGGCGTGAAGCGCAGTTCAACCTCCCCCGGGGGGTTTTGGGGAGAGGTGCGACCCTGAGAGGCGGAGGGGGCGCGGCGCGGAGCCGGCGATACCTGAAAGGCCGCTATTTTACCCCATCAAACGCTCCAGCCCCGCCAGCGCCCCCGCCGCCCCGATGCGCTCCGCCAGCGGGGCGACGCCGTCGGGATCGGCCTCTGCCTGCGCCTGCAGCGCGTGCGTGAACAGCGCGTCGGCGGCCAGCAGGGGGAGCGCGTCCGCCCGCCGCGCACCCGCGCCGTCGCGCAGCAGCCCGGCGTACAGCGCCAGCGCGCCCTCCGCCAGCGCGTCCGGCACCGCCAGCGCGGCGTCGTCCGGGAGTGCGGAGAGCATCGTCTGGAGCAGCGCGGGCGGCGCGTCCGCCAGCCGGCCGCGCATCCATGCCCGGGCCGGCGTCACGCGGGCGCGCCGGCGGAGAGGAGCGGGCGGACGACCTCCACGCCGCGCTCCAGCACCTCGCGCAGCTTGCTGGGATCGCCCACCCCGGCCTGGGCCATGTGCGGCTTGCCACCGCCGCGGCCGCCCACCAGGGCCGCGACCTCCTGCACCACCTTGTCGGCGCGGATGCCGCGCCGGATCAGGTCGTCGGTCACCACCGCGACCAGCGTGGGCTTCTCCTCCATCTCCAGCAGGACCGCCACGCCGCTCCCCAGCTTTTCGCGCAGGCGGTCGCCCAGCACCTTCATCTCGTCCACCGTGCCGAAGTTGCCGCCGGCGACGATCACCCGCACGCCGTCCACCACGGTGGCTTCGTCCAGCATCATCTGCACCCGGTCGCCGCCGCCGCTGGTGCGCGCCTTCTCCAGCTGCTTCTGCAATTCGCGCATCCCGTCGATGACCTGCTGGATGCGCGGCAGCAGGTTCTCTTCCTTCGTCCGCAGCAGCCCGGCCGCCTGGCGCAGCGTCTGCTCATCGCGGCGCACGCGCTCGAACGCCTGGCGGCCCGTGACCGCCTCGATGCGCCGCACCCCCGCCGCCACCCCGCTCTCGCTGACGATGCGGAACAGCCCGATCTGCCCCGTGGTCCGCACGTGCGTCCCGCCGCAGAGCTCCATCGACACGCCGGGGATCTCGATCACCCGCACCACGTCGCCGTACTTGTCGCTGAACAGCGCCATCGCGCCCCGGCCGATGGCCTCCTGGTACCCCATCTCGTTGGCGCACACGTCGGTGTTGGCCCAGATGGCCTCGTTCACCAGCCCCTCCACCTCCGCGATCTCGTCCGGCGTCATGGGCCCCGTGTGCGCGAAGTCGAAGCGCAGCCGCGCCGGCTCCACCACCGAGCCCTGCTGGTGCACGTGGTCGCCCAGCACGCGGCGCAGGGCCGCGTGCAGCAGGTGCGTGGCCGTGTGGTTGCGCTCGGTGTCGCGCCGCGCCGGCTCCTCCACCGTCGCCGTTACCGTCCCGGGGGCGAAGTCGCCGTCCACCGCGCCCAGCACGGCCACCCGGCCGCCCACCTTCCGCACCTCGTCCACCGCCATCGTCCACCCGTCGCCGCGCACGTGCCCGCGGTCGCTCACCTGGCCGCCGCTCTCGGCATAGAACGGGTTCTCGCGCAGCTGCAGGGCGATCCTGCCGTCCTCCATCCGCCGGAACGCCAGCACCTCCGTCTCCAGCCCCACCGAGCGGTAGGCGGCGAAGTCCTGCTCCGCCCCCTCCGCCCCCGGCACCTCTTCCCACCCCATCGCGAACGCATCCGCCTCCACCCCGATCCCCGCCTGCGCGCGATCCGCGCGGCTGCGGGCGCGCTGCGCCTCCAGCGCCTGCTCGAAGCCCTCCAGGTCCACCTGGTAGCCCCGCTCGCGCGCCATCAGCTCCGTCAGGTCCACGGGAAAGCCGTAGGTGTCGTACAGCTTGAAGACGTCGGCCCCCGCGAGGGTCCCCGATCCGCCCGCGGGCGCCAGCTGGTCGAACAGCTTCAGCCCGCTGTCGATGCGGTCCAGGAACGCCGCCTCCTCCGCCCGCGTGTTGCGGGTGATGTACTCGCGGCGCGCCATCAGCTCCGGATACGCCACGCCCATGCGGTCGATGACGGCCTCCACCACCTCCACCAGCGTGGGCTCGCGGCGGCCCAGCAGCCACGCGTGGCGGACCGCGCGTCGCAGGATGCGGCGCAGCACGTAGCCGCGCCCCGCGTTGGACGGAAACACGCCGTCCGCCAGCAGGAACGCCGTGGCCCGCGCGTGGTCCGCCAGCACGCGGTAGGAAACGCCCTGCGGCGAGTCGTACTCGTACGGCACCCCCACCACCTCCACCGCGCGGGCAATGACGTCGGTGAACAGGTCGGTCTGGTAGTTGGTGTCCACCCCCTGCAGGATGCTGCACAGCCGCTCCAGCCCCATCCCCGTGTCCACGCACGGCGCGGGCAGGGGATGCAGCTCGCCGTCCGCGTCGCGGTCGAACTGCATGAACACCAGGTTCCAGAACTCCAGGATCTCGCCCTTCTCGGTGAGCTCCTCGAACTCCTCGCGCGAAACGGCCGTGCCGCGGCGGCCCTCCGGCCGCCGGTCGAAGTGGATCTCGGAACAGGGGCCGCAGGGGCCCGTGTCGGCCATCTGCCAGAAGTTGTCCCTGTCGCCCAGCCCAAAGATGCGCTCCGGCCGGATCCCGGCGATCTCGCGCCACAGCTGCCGCGCCTCGTCGTCGGTGTGGTGCACGGTCACCCACAGCCGCTCGGGGTCGATGCCGTACTCCACCGTCATCAGCTCCCAGGCGAAGCGGATGGCGTCGCGCTTGAAGTAGTCGCCGAACGAGAAGTTGCCCAGCATCTCGAAGAAGGTCTGGTGCCGGGCCGTGACCCCCACCGCCTCCAGGTCGTTGTGCTTGCCGCCCGCGCGCACGCACTTCTGGCTGGTCGCGGCGCGGGTAAAGGGCACCTCCTCCATCCCCAGGAACACCTTCTTGAAGGGCACCATCCCCGCGTTGGTGAACAGCAGCGTGGGATCCTCCCCGGGCACCAGCGTCGACGAGGGGCGTACGGCGTGCCCCTGGCGGGCAAAGTAGTCCAGGAATCGGGAGCGGATCTCGTCGGCGCGCATGTATCCGTCAGGCTTGGGCTTGCGAAGGCGTGGAGCGGGACAACATAACGCGCCGCGGCTGCGCGTCTCAAGGTGTCCCCCGCTCGTTCGAGGGCGGGGGAAACGGATGCTGGCTTCCGCGGCGCTCCGGAATCCGCCAGATTGCGCACGGGTCGGCGGACGCGTCACCATTCAACCGGAGGTGGACCATGCGCGGTATCGGCAGAACCATTCGCAACGGCGTGTTCACGGCGGGCGTGCTGGCAAGCCTGGGCTTCGGCGCGGCGGGCGCCTTCGCTCCGGCCGCGGAAGCGGCGGCTCCGCCTCGCTGCGACCCCGACCAGTGCAACACCTACTGCCAGGCACGCCACGGCCCGTTTGCGCACGGCGAGTGCTGGGGCGACGAGTGCCTCTGCGCCATCTGACGCGCACGCGCAGGTAGCCCCCCCCGCGCCGCGGCGAGCCACCGCCGCCGGCCCACCCCGCTCGCCGGACGCGGCGGCCACCTGCACGGCACCGGCGGGCGCCGCGGCACCTCCCGCGGCGCCCGCTAAGCACCGCGCCGGAGCGCGGCCCGACAGCGCGCGATGGATGGGAGCGGACCGGCCCGCCAGGCACGTTGACAGCGCCGCGGGCCGCACCTACTCTACCCGCTTCCATTCACCTCCGCGCCGGCGTCCGCCCCGCGGAACGTTCCGGAACCCCTGCCACCCCCACGGCGCGACGTGTCTTCCGACGCACAGGTGCAGCAATCCAACGAAGCCTGGGGCTCCCGGCTCGGCCTGATCCTCGCCATGGCGGGGAACGCGGTCGGCCTGGGCAACTTCCTGCGCTTCCCCGGGCAGGCCGCCGCCAACGGGGGCGGCTCGTTCATGATCACCTACTTCATCGCGTTCCTGCTGCTCGGCATTCCGCTGATGTGGATCGAGTGGGGGATCGGGCGCAACGGCGGCCGCTTTCGCAAGGGGCACATCCCGGGGATGTTCGCCGCCATCTGGAAGCACCCCGCCGCCAAGTACTTCGGGGTGGTGGGGCTGGTGATTCCGCTGGTGGTGCTGATCTACTACGTGGTGCTGATCTCGTGGACGCTGGCGTTCACCTGGTTCTCCATCACCGGCGACTACTGGGGGAACACCACGCAGGAGACGATGTCGGCGTACCTGACCTCGTTCCAGGTGATCGGCGACGGCACCGCGCACGACTTCTGGGTGCCGTTCGTCTTCTTCTTCATCAGCCTGTTCCTCACCATCTGGATCCTCTCGCGGGGGATCTCGGCGGGGATCGAGAAGCTGGCGATCGTGGGGATGCCGCTGCTGTTCGTGTTCGCGGTGGTGCTGGCGGTGCGGGTGTTCTTTCTCCCCGCGGGCCCGGACGGCAGCACCGCGCTGCAGGGCTTCGAGTTCATCTTCAAGCCCGACCTGTCGCGGCTGGGCGACGTGAACGTGTGGCTGGCCTCGGCCGGGCAGATCTTCTTCACCCTGTCGGTGGGGATGGGGACGCTGCAGTGCTACGCCTCGTACCTGTCCACCCGCGACGACATCGCCCTCTCGGGCGTGGCCACCGCGGCGACGAACGAGACGGCGGAGGTGGTGCTGGGCGGCTCGATCGCCATCCCCGCGGCCGTCACCTTCTTCGGCGTGGCGGGCGCCATGACGGTGGCGCAGAGCGGTTCGTTCAACCTGGGCTTCGTGGCCATGCCCATCGTGTTCCAGGGAATGCCGTTCGGCCAGTTCTTCGGCGCGCTCTGGTTCGGCCTGCTCTTCATCGCCGGCCTTACCTCGTCGGTGGCCATGGCCACGCCGATCGTGGCCTTCTTTCGCGAGGAGTTCGGGGTGCGGCGCGAGGTGGTGGCGTGGACGGTGGGCGCCATCGCCCTCGCCTTCGGCGTGCTGACCATCCTGTGGTTCGAGTACGGCTTCCTGTGGGAGTGGGACTACTGGGCCGGCACCTTCGGCCTGGCGGTGATGGCGTTCTTCGAGGTGATCCTGTTCATGTGGATCTTCAAGCCCGAGAACGCCTGGCGCTCGCTGCACCTGGGCGCCGACATCCGCATCCCCGCGGTGTTCCGCTTCGTGATGACCTTCGTGACCCCGCTGTACCTGGGCATCGTGCTGCTGTGGTGGCTGTTCACGCAGGCCATCCCCATCCTCACGCTCAAGGGCGGCGCGGCCGCGGGCGGCGCCATTGCGCCGGGGGCCGAGATGTACGTGCACCTGTCGCGGCTGCTGATCGTGGGCTTCATCGTCTTTTTCCTGGTGATGATCCGCATGGCGTGGAAGCGCAACGGGTACGACGACCGCGCGGGCTTCCGCGAGATCGAAGACACTCCCCTGGGAAGGACGGTGGCGTGATGGAGACCGGAGCGATCGTCTTCTGGGCCCTGAGCTGGGGCTTCGTGCTGGGGCTCACCGGCTGGGCGTACGGCCGGATCCTGCGGGGGAGGCGGCACTTCGACCCCGACGGGCTCGGCCCGGCCGTGCCGCCGGAGCCGGGCCGGGCGGAGCCCCGCGGTCCGGCCTGAAGCGCCGGCCGAACGGC
>JAHWJJ010000285.1 GCA_019348475.1 Gemmatimonadota bacterium
GTGATGTTGAGGATCTCCTGGATTTCCTCGGACTCCGCGGCCGCCGTTGCGCCGGCGGGAAGGCGCGACGGCGCTTCGCGCACCACGTCGCGCGGGCTCTTGTCCTCGCGCAGCCCCTGGAAGACCGGGTGGCGCAGGATCCCTTCGTCCGTCCACTCGGTGAACGCGATCTCGCACACCAGCTGGGGATCGATCCAGTGCACCCCCGCCGGCTTTCGTCCCTTCCGCCCGTGGTTGGCGAAGGGCGAGTCCTCGCGCTCCAGCGCCTGGAGACGGCCATGGACCTCGCGCAGCCGCGCCTGGTCGAAGCCGGTGCCCACCTTTCCGGTGTAGACCAGCTGGCCGGCGTCGTCGTGCACCCCCAGCAGCAGCGCGCCGAAGTGGGAGCGCGACCCGCGCGGCTCCGTGTATCCCCCGATCACGAACTCCTGGCGCAGCAGGCACTTTACCTTGAGCCAGTCGGCGTTGCGCTTGTGCTGGTACCGCGACGAGGCGCGCTTGCTGATGATCCCCTCCAGCCCCATCGCGCACGCCTGCCGGTAGAACTCGCCCCCGGCGCCCAGGATGTGGTCGCTGAAGCGCACCACGCCGCCCCCATCGGCCAGCAGCCCCCGCAGCGCCTCCTTGCGGTCCAGCAGGGAAGCGGGGCGCAGGTCCATCCCCTCCACGTACGGCAGGTCGAAGGCGTAGAACACCAGGTCGCCGCCGCGCCCGGAGCTCAGCACGTTCTGCAGCGCCTGGAAGCTGGTGGTGCCCTGCGGGGTGAGGACGACGAGTTCCCCGTCCAGCACGGCCGAACGCGCGGGGAGCTCCGCCAGCGCGGCCGCGACGGCGGGGAACCTGTCCGTCCAGTCCTTGCCGTTGCGGGTGATGAGGCGCGCCTTGCCCTTCTGCACCATCGCCAGGAGGCGGTAGCCGTCGTACTTGAGTTCGTGCAGCCACTCCGTCCCGGCCGGTACCTCGTCCACCAGGGTGGCCAGCTGCGGCGTGAACGGTTTGGGGAAAGGCGCCTTCTTCGCGCCCGCGACGTCGGGGGCGGGGAAGTCCGCCGGCTTGCTGGGCGCCGGCGAGGACCGCTTCGCGGCCGGCTTCTTCGCCCCGGGCTTTCCCTTCGCCCGCTTCGAGGGCTTGCCGTGCCGCGTCAGGGCCTCCGCGGCGGGGGCGCGGGAGTTCCAGCTGGCGTCCTGGTCCGCGGCGATCTCGTCCATCGTGCGCCCGGTGTCGACGCTGGTGATGAACTCGTCGGTTACGGCCCCCTCGGACTCGGGGCGCGCCACGTCGTCGTCGTCCTTGAAGAGCAGCCACTGCTCCTTCTGGCCCTCTTCGCCGCGGCGGGAGCGCACCAGGTGCCAGCCGCCCGCCAGCCGCTCGCCCTGCAGGTGAAAGCGCAGGTGGCCCTTGCGGTACCCCTTGCGGGCGTCGTCGTCCGGCGTCCAGGTGCCGCGGTCCCACAGCATCACCGTGCCGCCGCCGTATTCCTTTTTGGGGATGATCCCTTCGAAGGCGCCGTACTCGATCGGGTGGTCTTCCACGTGGACCGCTAGCCGCTTTACGGAGGGGTCCAGGCTGGGGCCCTTGGGGACGGCCCAGCTCTTCAGCACGCCGTCCAGCTCCAGGCGAAAGTCGAAGTGAAGGTGGCTGGCGGCGTGCTTCTGGATGCAGAACGAGAGCACGTCCCCCTGGGGGTGGACGTGCCCTTCCGGTTCCGCGGTGACGCGAAAGTCGCGCTTGCGTTTGTACTCGTCGAGGCCCATTCAGGCGCGTCCCGGCTCAGGCGGTCTTGCGCTGCTTGCTGCGCGGCTTGGACGCCGCAGTGGAGCGCGGCGCGGGCTTGGCCGGCTTGGCCGGCTTCTCCGCCTCCTTCGCGGCCGCGCGGGCGGGCTTCCTGGCCGGCTTCGTCGGCGCCTCGTCCTCCCACGGCAGGAGGTCGTCGTCCTGCGCGGGCGCTTCCGGTCTGGCCGCGGCGCCCTTCTTCGGCTTCCTGGCCGCGGGAGCGCGCTCGGTGTCGGCGGCCACGCGCTCGCCGCGGCCGGTGGCCTCCACGCTGCGCTTGAGCAGGGCCATGATGTCGATCACGTCGCCCTTTTCGCCGGCCGTGACGTCTTCCACCGGCGTCTCGTCGGGGGCGTCGGTCTGGCCGCTCTCGATGCGGGCCTGGATGAGCTGCATCAGGTCGTCGCGGTAGGTGTCCTGGTACTTGGTGGGATCCCAGTCCGCCGTCATCCCTTCCACCAGCCGCTCGGCCATCTCCAGCTCGCGTTCATTGACGCCCAGCTCCTTGAGGTCGCCGTGCGGCACGTCCAGGTCGTCGGCGGGGCGGATCTCGTGCGGGTAGCGCAGGATCTCCAGCACCAGCACGTCGCCCTGCGGCACCACGGCGGAAAGGTACTCGCGGGAGCGGATCACCACCTTGGCGATGCCCACCTTTCCGGTGCGCTTGAGCGCCTCGCGCAGCAGGGCATAGCCCTTCTTGTTCTTGGTGGTGGGCGCCAGGTAGTAGGGCTTGTCCAGGTAGACGGGTTCGATGTCGTCCAGGTCCACGAAGTCGGTGATCTCGACGGTCTGCGTCTTTTCGGGGTTGGCCCGGCGCAGGTCCTCGTCGCTGAGGACGACGTACTGGCCGCTCTCGTACTCGTAGCCCTTGACGATCTCGTCGCCCTCGACCTCTTCGCCCGTGTTCTTGTTGTACTTGCGGTAGCCGATGGGCGACATGTTCCGCTTGTCCAGCTGCCGAAAGCTCAGCTCGTCGGGCGACGCGGCCGAGAACAGGCCGACGGGGATGTGCACGAGCCCGAAGCTGATGCTGCCTTTCCAGATCGCGCGTGCCATACTTGCTCCTGGGTGGGGATGGCGCCCCAAGCGCGGTCCGCTTCGGCTGCGGGATCACTTGGGATGCATCCCAAGCGCAAGCTTCGCTCCAGTGCGTATAATATGCATTATGTAAACTAGCTTATGTGGAGAAGTGTGGAGAAGGTCGATACGGCGTGGGAATGTGCGGATGCCCTGCCCGGGACGCGTTTCGCGTCGGGTCACACGCGTCCCGCCACGACGGATACCCCTCCACACGCATTCGGACGTGCGTGCGCCTCGTCCACGGCAAAAACGCCGGCGTCGTCCTGAAGGAAGCCAACCACGCGCCGGCTCAGCCGCGGGTTGAAACCCGCGGCTGGAAATGCCATAAGCCCCGCCCTGGCTCGCTAGGCTCGCCATGCGGGGCTTCAACTGCGCGTGGCTCCACCTGCCCCGGCGGCTCGAACGTCGAAACTGGCCCAGGATCGCGTGGAGCGCCTCGAGACGTGCCGGTGCCTTCCGTGACGCGCGATCTTGCGTCCTGCGCGATTCTCGAACGCCGGATTTTCGCGGTGGAGGGTTCGAATCGGACCCGGCCACACGCCAGGTACTCCGGCGCATCAAAGGCCCCAGGTGTGTCAGTGCCACGCTGCAGAAACGGCGGAATGTTCGACGTGTGGACTGCAGGCGGCGGCACTCCCGTCGCCCCCCGGCGTCCGCCGTCGGAAACGGACGATGGGTCGCGGAGGTGGGGTGCGCGAGCAGGTGAAGCCCCGTTCGGCGAGCGCAAGCGAGCCGAGACGGGGCTTGTGGCATTTCCAGCCGCGGGTTTCAACCCGCGGGTTTCGCGCGGGGCCGAGACCCGCGCGTTCGGCCCGCGGGCGGGAGGCGCGGCGCGGACACGCCCGTCCGGCGCCGTTGCGGCGGCGGTGGGGCGCACGCCTTTACCGAAAGGGCAAATCGGCGTAAGTTTGTGCGCGGCAGGTGTTCCCGGGACCCCGGAGCGCCCGCCGGGCGTCCGGCGTACTCCGTCCCTCGCACCCCCTCCCAGGCGATGTTCCCCATCCTGTTCGAGATCGGCGGCTTCAAGGTCACCAGCTTTGGCGCGTCCATCGCGCTGGCCTTTCTTGCGGGGGCCTGGCTCGCCGCGCGCGGGCTCAAGCGGCAGGGGGAAAACCCCGAGTACGCGTGGGACCTGGCGGGGTGGGCGGCCATCTGCGGCATCCTGGGGGCCAAGGTCTACTACCTGTTCCTGCACTTCGGCGAAACGGCGGCGGACCCGTGGGGGGCGCTGCTGTCGCGTTCAGGGCTGGTGTGGTACGGCGGCTTCATCGGCGGGGCGCTGGGCGTGCTGTTCCGGCTGTGGCAGCTCAAGCTGCCCGTGTGGAAGGTGGCCGACGCGGTGGCGCCCGGGCTGGCGCTGGGGTACGCGATCGGCCGGCTGGGCTGCTTTCTGGTGGGCGACGACTACGGCGCCCCCACCAGCGCGCCGTGGGCGGTCGCCTTTCCCCAGGGAGCGCCGCCCTCCACGGCCGGCAACCTGCGCGCCTTCGGCGTGGACGTGCCCGCCAGCACCCCCGACAGCGCGGTGCTGGCCGTGCACCCCACGCAGCTGTACGAGACGGCGATGACGCTCATCATCCTGGCCATCCTCATCCGCCTTCGCCCGCGGCTGGCCTCCACGCCGGGGCACCTGTTCATGGTGTGGCTGGCGCTGGCGGGGGTGGAGCGGTTCATCGTCGAGATCTTCCGCGCCAAGGACGACCGCTTCCTGGGCGGCTTTTCCGTCGCGCAGCTGATCAGCGTTCTGCTGATCGGCACGGCGGTGGCCTTCTACGTGGCGCTGCAGAAGCGCGGCGGGCGGGTGCCCGCCAGGGTCGCGCGCGCCTGACCCGCGGCCGCCCCATGCGCTGCACCCCGAACAGCCGGCCGGCGGACGCGATCCGCCGGCCGGCTTTCGTATGCGGATGAACCGCCGCCGCTTCGTGGCGCTGGCCGGCGGGGGCGCCGTGGCCGGGCTGGTGGGAGACGCCTGGCTGGTGGAGCCGCGGCGGGTGCAGTTCACCCATCACGCGGTGAACGCCCGCACCTTGCCCGAGCAGCGCGCGGTGCGCTTCGTTCAGTTGACGGACCTGCACCTGCAGCAGGTGGGGCGGATGCACCGCGGCATCGCGGCGCGGGTCCGCCGGCTGGCTCCCGACTTCATCGTCCTGACGGGCGATTCGGTGGACCGGGCCGACCGCCTGGGCGAGCTGGCGTCGTTCCTGGCGCTGCTGGACCGCGCCACGCCCAAGTACGCCATCCTGGGCAACTGGGAGCACTGGGGCCGGGTGGACCTCGACGAACTGGCCGCCGTGTACCGCGACGCCAACTGCCGGCTGCTGGTCAACGATTTCGCCGTCCACCACGGCGGGGGCCGCTCGCTCCGGCTGACCGGGCTCGACGACCTGCTCGGCGGGCGGCCGGACCCGGGGAAGGCGTTCGGCGGGCCGCAGCAGGTGGATGCGCACGTGGTGCTGGCGCACTGCCCCGAGCACCGTGACGTGCTCCGCCGCCTGGCGGTGCCTGGGCAGGTGGAATGGCGGCCGCCCTCTCCCGCTCCGTTCCAGGCCGCGGCGCTGATGCTCTCGGGCCACACGCACGGCGGCCAGGTCAACCTGTTCGGCTGGGCGCCCATGCTGCCCGAGGGGACGGGGCGCTACGTGCGCGGCTGGTTCCGCGACCCCGGCGCCGTGCCGCTGTACGTCTCGCGCGGCATCGGCACCTCGGTGCTGCCCGTGCGTCTGGGTGCGCGGCCGGAGGTGGCGGTGTTCACCGTGTGGGTCTAGGACCCCCGACCCATCGTCCGCAGAGACCGCCTCGCCCCCGGTTCAAACCCGCGGCTGGAAGTGCCAACAGCCCCGCCCAGGGCTCGCAAACCTCGCCAGGCGGGCTTCACCCGACGTTCACCGAGTCGGGCTTCTCCACTCCGTGGTCCAGCGTCCAGCCGGGGCGCCTTCTACAGATCGCAATCGGGTGGATGATGTGCCCCGGCGGGCACCCGCCGCCCCGCCGTAATCCCTGCCCATCTAAAAAATGCGGATCCCGTCCCCTCGCCGGCAGCATCCCCTCTACCAGGGGACGCCCGCATCCTGCCGATCCCATCCGGTCCGCCTCCGGCCGTCGCACCCGCATCCGTCCAGCACTCCCCCCCTCCCCCCGTCGGGTTCGCGTTGCGGCCGCTTGGGCACGACCGGTCTCCGGCGCGCATTCCAGAACGATCCTCCGCAATCCGCATGAGCCGTCCGTGCCCGGAGCAACCGGGATGATTGTTTACACTTTAGACCGGGATGATCGTTGACAACTCCTTACAGTGGTGACGCCGTTTCATCCTGATCAATCTTGTGCGGACAGCGGTGCGGTGCGTGGCTCCCGGCGGCCAGACCGGCGAAGCCTTCCGCCAGATAGCGCCGCCGCCACTTGTCTCCGCACTGCCGGC
>JAHWJJ010000286.1 GCA_019348475.1 Gemmatimonadota bacterium
GAACGGGTGAACGGGTGAACGGGTGAACGGGTGAAGGGGTGAACGGGTGAACGGGCACGTCCAGCGATGGAGGCCGCGACGCAAACCCCTCCCCCGCAGTTTGGGGGAGGGGTCGCCAGCCGTCGCGAGGAACGAGCGAAAGGCCTGGCGGGGGAAGGGCCCCTCGCGCAGCACGCGAAAGCGCTCATTCCGGGGCGCCAGCCGCGCCGACGCGTAACCCCTCCCCCGCAGTTTGGGGGAGGGGTCGCCAGCCGTCGCGAGGAACGAGCGAAAAGGCCTGGCGGGGGAGAGGGCCTACCGCAGCACCCGCAGCTCGCGGATGCGCCAGGCGCCGTCCTCCCACACCGCGCCTACGTACACCACCGACGACAGCGTATCCGTCACACCGCGCGGCCGGGCGATCCACGCCAGCTCACCGAAGCCGCGCAACGGGGTCCCCCCGGAGATGGTGACGCGGGAGGCGCGCACGCTCACGTTCTCCCGCTCGCCGAACAGGCGGCGCAGCGCGGCGGCGGCGTTGCGCGGCTGCACCTCGCCCGGGCCCTCGCCGGCCAGGTCCAGCAGAATGCGGCCGTCCGCCGGCGCCAGCGCCACGATGTCGCCCGCCTCGCCCGCGGCCCACAGGCGCGACACCGTGGCCACGAACGAGGCCAGCGACTGCGCGTCCTGCTGCGCCGCCGCGGCACGCGGGGCCAGCACGGCCAGAAG
Organism: Gemmatimonadota bacterium; assembly: GCA_019348475.1. Lineage (GTDB taxonomy): Bacteria > Gemmatimonadota > Gemmatimonadetes > Longimicrobiales > Longimicrobiaceae > Longimicrobium. Next base: position 709 of record JAHWJJ010000286.1, read on the forward strand.
CAGCGCCAGGAGGATGGGGAGAATGCGGTTCGTCTTCATCTATCCAGCAGTCCCTTGCAGTACGGCTTCGTCCAGTTCGCGGACGGCGCGCCCGAGCGCCTCCGCCGGGTCCGCCGCCGCCGTGACGGAGCGGCCCAGGACCACGTAGTCCGACCCCAGCCGGGCCGCCTCCCCCGGCGTGGCGACGCGGGACTGGTCGCCCGCGGCGTCGCCCGCCAGGCGGATGCCCGGCGTCAGGACGCGAAAGTCCGCGCCCGCCGCGCGGCGGACGGCGGGCACCTCGCGCACCGACGCCACCACGCCGTCCATCCCCGCCCCCTGCGCCAGCCGGGCCAGCCGCTCCACCTCGTCCTCAGCCGACACCCGGCCGCGCCCCCACGCCTCCGTCACGTCTTCCGCCGAGAGCGAAGTGAGCACCGTCACCGCCAGCAGCCCCATCCCACCAGCGCCCCGCTCGCCCGCGGCCTCGCGGGCGGCGCGCAGCATCGCCGCGCCGCCGGAGGCGTGCACCGTCAGCAGATCGGCGCCCAACCGGGCGGCGGACTGCACGGCGTGCGCGACCGTGTTGGGGATGTCGTGCAGCTTCAGGTCCAGGAAAACCCGGCACCCGCGGCCCCGCATCGCCCGCACCACCTCCGGACCCTCGGCCGTGAACAGCTGCAGCCCCACCTTCACGAAGTCGGCGCCGGGGCCAAGCCGGTCCAGCAGAGACTCGGCGTCCGCGCGCGTGGGCACGTCCAGGGCGATGATCGGGATCGGGCGTCGCACGGGTGTCCGGCGGTTCAGCGGTGACAGGGCGAGTTGCGGGCCGAAGCACGGCGTTGGTGCGCCGCTGGCGGAAACATCAAGCGCGTACCGGGGATCAGGGCCGGCTCATGGCGCGCGGCGTGGTGCCGGCGGACGGCCCCGACTGTCCGCTGCGCGGGACGCGCCGAGCGCCGCGAGGGGACGCCTGCGGCGGGAAGACGCGGATTTCCGCGCAGGGCACCGGATGCCGCTCCACGGTGGTGAACCGGCCTTCCGCCGGAGCGAATGAATTCGCCGCTGGAAGTTCGCGATGTCCGCCTTCGCGGACCGCTCCTGCGCGCGCTGACGCGAGTGCACGCGCGCGGTCCCCTCGCCGTTGAAGCCCCGCGCGGTTTGCGGGGCTTTCCGCTGTCGTTGCGGCGGCTTCAGCCGCTCCAGCGCGAGGGCCGGCGATACTGCACCAGCTGCCGGCCGCCGCCCTAGTTCCCCGCTTGCGCGTTCCGGCCCTCGGTGGCGCGAAAGAAGTCGTGGACGCTGGTGGCGAGCTGGCGCGCGGTGCGGTCCTGGAAGGCGGGATCCAGCAGCAGCTGCTCTTCACCCCGGTTGGAGATGAAGCCGATCTCCACCAGCACGGCGGGCATGAACGCGCCCACCAGCACCGCGAACCCCGCCTGCTTCACGCCGCGGTTGGGGCCGGGATGGATCTGCCGCAACCGGTCCTGGATGAGCTGCGCCCACGCGCTGCTTTCGCGCAGGTACTGGTTCTGGCGCAGGTCCGACATGATGAAGTCCAGCGGCGTGCGCGCCGTGCTGCGCTCCTCGTACTGCTCAGCCGCGTCCTCCATCTGCTGCACCCGCCGCGCGTCCGCCGTGCGGGCCTCGGAGAGAAAGAACGTCTCGAACCCGGTCTCCGCCCGGCTGGGGTGGGCGTTGCAGTGGATGGACATGAACAGCGCCGGCTGCCCCTCCGCGCGCCACGCGTTGGCGAACCGGGCGCGGTCGCGCAGCGCGATCAGCGTGTCGCGGTTGCGGGTGAGCCGCACGTCCAGCGTGGGGTCCTGGCGCAGGATCTCCACCACGCGGCGGGCCATCTGCAGGTTGATGTCCTTTTCGCGCGTGCCGGCAGGCCCCACCGCGCCGGGGTCCACGCCGCCGTGCCCGGCGTCGATCACCACCAGCCGCCGCTGCTGCGGCGGCGCGGGAAGCGACACCGCCGGCGCGGGGGGCGCGGGAGCCGCCGCCTGCGCCGCGGGGTGGGCCCACACCACGCGCGCGTCCGCGTCCACCGAGACCGCCCCGCCCAGCGCCTGCGGAAGCACGGTGGAGAGGAACTCCGCGGGGATGAAAACCACGCCGTCCGCCGCGTAGACGGGGTTCCCCATCATCAGGGGCCGCCCGTCGGCTACGACCCCCGGCGAGTCCACGCGAAAGCGGATCTCCCGCCCGCCGAACCGCGCCGTCACCTCGCCGCCGCCGTAGGCGAGCTGCGCGCCCAGGGAAAGGAGGGCGGAGACCGGGAACGCCGCGTAGCCGCGCGACGTGGCCTCGGCCACCAGCGACGTCTCGCCGGCGAGCACCAGCCGCCAGGTTTGCGGCGGGGGCTGCGCGGGGAGAAATCCGGGTTGGCAGGGAAGGAGAACGAGCAGGAGAACGGCGAGAAATCGCATCCGAGGGTCCCTGGTCATGCTAGGCGTCGTCCCGGTTCTTGTAGGCGCGCTCCACGTCGCGCTGGTCGGCGCGCTCCTTGAGGGATTCGCGCTTGTCGTGAAGCTGCTTTCCGCGCACCAGCGCCAGCTTCACCTTTGCGATGCCGTGGCTGAAGTGCAGGTCCAGCGGCACCAGGGTAAGCCCCTTCTGCTCCACCTGCCCCACCAGCCGGCGCAGCTCGCTGCGGTGCATGAGCAGCTTGCGCGGGCGCAGCGGGTCGTGGTTGAAGCGGTTCCCCATCTCGTACGGCGAGATGTGCAGATTGTAAAGCCACAGCTCGCCGCGGTCCAGGCGCGCGAACGAGTCCTGCAGGTTGGCCTTGCCGTCGCGCAGCGACTTGACCTCCGTCCCCTGCAGCACGATCCCCGCCTCCCAAGTGTCCAGCACGTGGTATTCGTGCCGGGCCCTGCGGTTCTGCACGGCGATGCGGTCGCCGGACTTCGCTTCAGCCATCGGGGAAGAGTGCGAAAGTGCGAAAGTGCGAAAGTGCGGGCGCCCTTCCAGGCTATTCCCTATTCCCTATTCCCTATTCCCTGTTCCCTAGTAGATGAACACCGGCGTCCCCACCTCCACCTCGTAGTACAGCATCCGCGCGGCCTCGTTGGTCATGCGGATGCAGCCGTGGCTCACGTTCTGGCCCAGCAGCTCGGGCTTGTTGGTGCCGTGCAGGGCGATTCCCTCGCCCACGAACAGTGCCGTGGTCCCCAGCATCCCCTCTTCCCACCGCTTCGGGTCGTCCGGATCGGGGATGCGCTCGCCGCGCTCGATGTAGGCCCAATCCGGCACGTACCAGCGCGGGTTCTTTTCCTTGCGCTGCACGCGGAACATGCCGCGCGGCGTGGAAAAGTCCCACTCCTGCCCCGCGCCCTCCAGCCGCGTCCCCGTGCCGGTGCCCACGATGGTGGACCAGATCACCCGCTCCTCTTCCATCAGGTACAGCCGGTGCTCCTGCAGCGACACGACGATGTAGCGCCCCTGGGCGCCGATCGGCGGGTCGCGGTACCGCGCCGCGCCGTCGCGCTCCACCCCGTGGGCCAGCGCCAGCGGCGCCCCGGGCAGGCTCTGCGCCGCCGCGTCCCGTACGCCGAACGCCGCGACGAGCAGGACCGCGAGAATCCATCCCGCCCCCACTTTCGCACTTTCGCACTTTCGCACTTTCGCACTCATTCCAGAAGCTCCCGCTGTTTGCGCCGGCGGCGGATCAGGTCGTACACCTGCGCCACCTCGCCGCCCAGGACGAACACGATCGCCGAGTAGTACACCCAGAGCACCAGAAGGACCAGGGTGGCCAGCGTGCCGTACGTCGTCCGGTAGTCGGCCACCGTGCTGACGTACCAGGCGAACGCGCCCTTCAGCATCTCCCACACGACCGAGGTGAACACCGCCGCCACCAGCGCGATGCGCCACGGCGTCCTGCGCAGCGGCAGGTAGCGGTAGATCAGCACGAACGCCAGCAGGATGAAGCCGAACGCCAGCAGCCGCGCCGACGCCCGCTGCAGCACCTCCCACTCCTGCCGCCCCGCCAGCCCCAGCCACTGCACCCCGTACGACTGCGCCGCCTCCACGACGATGGTGGTGCCCGTGTTCAGCACGAACAGGGTGCCCGCCACCAGCACCATCTGCAGGTCGAAGATCTTTCCCGCGATGATCGGCCGCTCCTCCGGCAGGTCGAAGATGTGCTTGAGCACCGACCGCAGCGACCCGAACAGCCGGGTGGAGGTCCAGACGAACAGCACCAGGCCGATCACCCCGAACTGCGTGCGCCCCGCCACCACCTCGCGCACCAGCGTGCGCGTGAGCACCACGATGCGCTGCGAGGGGGGGAGGATGGAGAGCACGTAGTTGACCGCCGCCTGCTCCGGGTCGTCCACGGCGCGCTTGAGCACGAAGCCGAAGACGGCGATCATCAGCAGCAGGAACGGGAGCGCCGCCAACAGCAGGTTGAAGGCGATCCCGCCGGCCAGAAAGAAGATGTCGTCGTCGCCCGCCTTCAGGTACACCCGGCGGCTGAAGTCGAGCCCTCCGCGCGACATGCGCGAAAGGGCCGCGCGGGCGGCCCTCCACAGCACGGACGCTCGACCCCCCGGCACACGTTCGGCCATGCGACAAAACTACCGCACCGCGCAAGACCGCGTCAACGCGCGCGCCTCACCCCGCCAGGTCGCCGGGGTCGCGCTCCACCACCGTCTCGGTGATCACCACCTCGTCGCCGCTCCCCCCGGCCGCGCCCTGGGCAGAAACCACGCGCGGGCCGGACGGCGCCGCAGGGCGGCCGGTGCGGTAGGCCGCCCTGGCCTCGTCCACGCGGCGGCGCAGCTCCACGCGCGCCTGCGTCGCCGCCAGGCGCCCCTCGTCCACGGCGCCGCGCACGCGGTCCAGCCGGTCGTCCACCGCCGCGCGCACCTCGTCCAGCCGCCCCGACACCTGGCCGCGCGCGCGGTCCACCCAGCCGGCCACCGACTGCCGCGTCCCGTCCACGGGCCCGCCCGCCGCCTGGCGCACACCGCCCAGGGCACGCGCCAGCTCCGCCTGCGTCTCGCGGCCGCTGCGCGGCGCCAGCAGCAGCGCCACCCCTGCGCCGAACAGCGCGCCCAGCAGAAAGGTGCCGAACCCGCCGCCCTCCTCGAACACCACCTCGTACTCGTCTTCGTCTTCGTGGCGCATGGCCGGGGTTCCCGTGGAGGGTGGAACAGTGGGTCCGTCGTGATGGCAAGGGCGGACCGCGGTGGTGATCCCCTCACGCCCCATCCGGCCGCCCCTGACGTGCGCACCCTCCCTCACGCGGGTGAGAGAGGGTGCGAGCGCCGCCTGCGGCGCGGCGGGAGGTCCCGGCGCGTTACACCGCGATCGCGGTCCGCGCCGTCCCGTTGCCGCGGGACGTCTGCAGCACGTCGCGAAAGCGGCGCAGGTCCAGCGGCTTCTGGAAGAAGAAGTCGGCTTCGCGCCGCAGCGTCTTTTCCGCTTCCTCGCCCCCGCACCCGGCGGTGATCACGATGACCGTGATCCCGCTCTCGGACAGCGACCTCACCGCGCGCAGCACCTGCAGCCCGTCGATGTCGGGGAGGTAGAAGTCGCACACCACCGTGTCGGGGCGAAAGTC
>JAHWJJ010000287.1 GCA_019348475.1 Gemmatimonadota bacterium
GAGGATGCTGCCGGCGAGGGGACGGGATCCGCATTTTTTGGATGGGCAGGGATCCCAGGTGTCGCGGCGGACGCCCGCCGGAGCACATCATCCACCCGAATTGCGATCTGTAAGAGGCCGCCCCGGCTGGACGCCGGACCAACAGAGGGGATCAGCCGACTTAACCGGATCCCGAAAGACAGTTGCGAAACACGATCTCGGGCACGGGTGGAAGTGGGTGCCAGAACTTTGGTTTGAGATCTGGTACGAGGCAGATTGGTCCGGGTTGGATGCAGGGCCTCAGGAGGGCAGTTCGCGAATGCCCAGGACGCCCATCTGCCGCGCCTTCGATCCCCCGCGGTGCGAGAAGAAGTCCGGGCCTCCGCAGCGCGTGCAGTGCGCGGAGACGCTGACCTGCTCCGCAGGGAGGCCCAGCCCCAGCGCGCGCTCCGCGATGGCGGCGCGGACGTCGATCGGCGTGTTGGCGGCCGGTACGGGGAGGTGCGGGTTCACCGCCGCGTGCACCTCCGGGCCCACCTCGTAGCACGCGCCGCAGATCGCCGGCCCGCAGTGCAGCCACAGCCGCTCCGGCGCGCCCTGCCAGCTTTCCACGATGCGGTTGACGGCACGCTCCACGATCCCCGCCGCCGTTCCCCGCCACCCCGCGTGGACGAGCGCGACGACGGGCGACTGCGGATCGATGATCGAGACCGGCACGCAATCGGCCACGCTGACCGACAGGAGCACGCACGCCCGGTCCGTCAGGTGGCCGTCGAAGCCGTCCATCACCACGATTCCGGGCGAGCCCGCTTCGCGGTGAATCCAGAGGTCCGCCCGGTGCACCTGGCGCGCGTGCACGGCCGCGTGCATCTCCGTGGCCGCCAGCAGCGCGCGCCAGCGGTCCAGCGCCGGCCCCACCGGCTGCGCTCCCGACAGCCCCAGGTCGAACGGCGCGTCCCCCCTTCCCCGCCCCGTGGTCCCCTGCGCCAGCCAGGGAAACCGCGCCTCCCATTCCGGGTGCACCCACAGCGGCACCCCGTCGGCGGTCAGCCGCTCTGCGACGGTGCGTACCTCCAGCGCGGTGGCCACCTACGGCATCCTGGCTTCCGTCGGCCCCTCGGGCGCGGGTGGCGAGGCAGGCGGCGTGGAAGAGGGAAGCGAGAGCAGGGTATGCTCGTCCCCGCCCCGCCCCTTTCCCTCCAGCGCGTCCACGCGGCGCTGCAGCTCCTCCAGCTCGCGCAGCACCGCCTCGAACTCGCGGCGGGGGACGAAGTCCAGCCGCTCGCGCACGTCGCCCACGGCGTCCTGAGCGCGGTGCAGGGCGTCGCCCAGAAAGTGCTTGGCCCGCTCGGGGCTCAGGTCCCCGCGCGATCCGGCCTCCTGGATGGTTTCCTCGATCGCCTCCTTGAACGCCGTCAGCACCCCGATCCCGGAGCGCAGCCCCTCGCCCAGGGAGGGGATCCTGCGGCCGCCCTCGGGCTGCCCGCTCGCCGGTCCACCCCTGTCGTCGTTCGCCATCGCGGCCTCCGTCACTTTGCGGCGCGGATGAACATCTGCCGCGCCGCGTCGTCCACCTCGGCGGCGTCGGCGCGGCTGTCGGCGCGGCGGATGTCGGCGCCCAGCGCCTGCAGCCGCTCGTCGATGCGCTCGTAGCCGCGCTCGATCTGCCCGACGTTGAAGATCTCGCTGCGCCCGTCCGCCCCCAGCGCGGCGATCAGCAGCCCCATCCCCGCGCGGATGTCGGGGCTCTCCACGATAGCGCCGTGCAGCTGCGAGGGTCCGATCACCAGCACCCGGTGCGGGTCGCAGAGCACCAGGCGCGCGCCCATCCCCACCAGCTTGTCGGCAAAGAACATCCGCGACTCGAACATCTTCTCGTGGATGAGGATGTTGCCCCGGCACTGCGTGGCCGTCACCAGCGCGATGGAGGTGAGGTCCGCGGGAAAGGCGGGCCAGGGGCCGTCGTCCACCTTGCTGATGTGGCCGCCCATGTCCAGGGTGACCTCCATCTCCTGCCCGCCGGGGATGTACAGGTCGTCGCCCCGGACCTCCACCTTCAGCCCCAGCCGCCCGAACCCGATGAGCGTGCTGTCCAGGTGATGCACCGCCGCGTCCTCGATCGTGAGCTCCCCGCGGGTGACGGCGGCCAGGCCGATGAACGACCCCACCTCGATGTGGTCGGAGGTGATGCGGGCCCGGCAGCCGGAGAGCCGCTCACGCCCCTGCACCCGCAGCGTCCCCGTGCCGATCCCCTCGATCTCGCACCCCATGGCCACCAGCATGTGGCAGAGGTCCTGGACGTGCGGCTCGGCGGCGGCGTTGCGGATGACGGTCTCGCCGTCGGCCAGCGAGGCGGCCATCACCGCGTTCTCGGTGGCGGTGACGCTGGGCTCGTCCAGGAACATGTTGCCCCCGCGCAGCCGCCCGTCCGCCTGCAGCGCCCACACCCCCGCTTCCTCGACGACGCGCGCGCCCAGCTTCTTGAGCGCCAGGAAGTGCGTGTCCACGCGCCGCCGGCCGATCACGTCGCCGCCGGGCGGGGGAAGCTGCATTCCGCCGGCGCGCGCCAGCATCGGCCCCGCCAGCAGAATGCTGGCGCGGATGCGGGCGGCCGCGGCGGCGTCCAGCTGCGTGTTGCCCACGCTGGACGCGCGCACCCGCACCTCGTTGGGCCCGGTCCACTCCGTCTCGGCCCCCAGCACCTCCAGCAGGTTCATCAGCGTGAGCACGTCCCTGATGCGCGGGACGTTCTCCAGGAACACGTCCTCCTCCGTCAGGAGCGTGGCCGCCAGCATGGGGAGCGCGGCGTTCTTGTTGCCGTTGGGACGAATGGTCCCCTTGATCCGGTTGCCGCCGTGGACGATGAACTTGGGCACTCGGGTCTCCGACCTGTGGTTTGATGGAAATGGGGGGTACACGCCCCGGCTTCCCGTGGGGAGCCGCGCGCGCCGCTCGGGGGGACCGCGGGCGACGCCCCGCGCAAGGATCGTGCGCGGCACCCCACCGGCGGCAGGGGCCGCGGCGCGCCGCCCCGCGCGCCCCGGATGCGCCCAAACGCCGCGCCGGGCCTTGCTTGACACCGTTTCCGCGCGGTGCGTAAGATTGCCCGACGCCCCTGACCCGACCCCCAGCGCGAGGCCGCCCGTGCAGCTCCTGATCGCCGTCATCAACCAGGAAGAGCGGATGGAGGAGATCCTCTCCGGGTTCCTGGAGATCGGCATCACCGGCGCCACGCTCATCAACAGCGAGGGGATGGGGCGGCTGCTGGCGGCGGAGGTCCCGATCTTCGCCGGGCTGGAGGCGCTGGCGGGGCGCACGCGGCCGCGCAACCAGACGCTGTTCAGCGTGATGGCCGACGACAAGGTGGACCGCGCGGTGGCGCTGCTGCAGGAGGTGTGCGGCGACTTTTCCCGCCCCGCCACGGGGATCGTGGTGACGCTCCCCGTCAACCGCGTCCTGGGCCTGAAGCCGGAGATGGCGGAGGAGTGACGGCCGAATGGGGGCCGCGGGTGCGGCTGCGGATGGAGCAGTTCGCCCCCGCGCTGTGCCGCATCGACGCCAACCTGGAGCGCGTGGCCCGCGCGCAGGCGGACGCGGCGGCGGCGGGCGTTCACCTGCTGGTCACCCCGGAGCTGTCGATGACCGGCTACGACGTGCGCGACGCCGTCCACGCGCTGGCCGCCCCGGAATCGGACGCGCCGTATCCCGGGCTGGCGGACGGGCCAGACGTGGTCGTCGGGACGGTGGAGCGCGACGCGGGCTTCGTGCCGTACAACGCCGCGCTGCACCTGCGCGGCGGGCGTGTGCTGCACCGGCACCGCAAGGTGTACCTGCCCACCTACGGCGTGTTCGACGAGGGCCGCTACTTCGGCCGGGGGGACGGGGTGCGGGCGTACGACGCCGGGGGCGGCTGGCGGGTCGGGATGCTGGTGTGCGAGGACCTGTGGCACCCGGCGCTCGCCTGGCTGCTCGCCGCGCAGGGCGCCAACCTGCTGGTGGTCCAGTCCGCCGCGGCCGGGCGCGGCGTCGTCGCCGGAGGCGCGGCGGGCGGGCGCTTCGCCTCGTGGGACGCGTGGGAGCACCTGGCGCGCGCCGCCGCCATCGCGTACGGCGCCTACGTCGCGCTCGCCAACCGGGTGGGGGTGGAGGGCCCGCTCTGCTTCGCCGGGGGATCGATGATCGTGGCCCCGGACGGCGCGGTGCTGGCGCGGGGCGACGACCTGCGCGAGGACAGGATCGACGCGGAGCTGTCGCTGGACGCCGTCGCCGCCGCGCGCCGCCCCTTCGCCCACGCCCGCGACGACGACCCCCGCCTGGTCGCGCGCGAGCTGGCGCGGCTGCTGGGGGATGGATGACGGGCGGCGCGCGGAACGCCGGCCGGGTCGCGGAGGTCATCGGCGCCGTCACGCGGCAGGCGCTGGCGGACCGCGGCGGGTCGCGCATCGCGCTGCTGGACGACGGCGGACCGGAGGCGGCGCTGGCCGCGTCCATCCTGCGGGACGCGCTGGGCGAGCACGCGGTGGTTCCGGTGGATGCATCCGGTTTCGATCCCGGACCGCTGCCGCGCGGATCGACGGGGGACGCGCGGCGGGTGGAGGAGGAGCTCCGGCGGGTGCGGGCGCGGCTGATGGACGGCGCCCTCGCCGCGCATCCGGCGAACAAGACGGCGCTGCTGCTGTGCGGCGATCTGCCGCCGGAACCGCTCCTTCCGCTGGGCGACCTGTGGGCCACGGACGTGCTGGCGCTCTGCGGCGGCTGGTCCGCGCCGCCGGAGGTGGAGGCGCTGGCGCGGGACGCGGGCGGGATCGAGGTGCTGGACGGGGCGCTGCGGCGGCTGGTGGACGCGCGCGACCCGTCCGCTCCGGAGAGTCTGCCGGGCGCGATCGCGGAGCGGGTGCGGACGATGCTGGCGGCCGGGAGCGCGGCGCGCCGGTATCCGCGCATCGTCCCCAAGCTGGGCGTCCGGACGCTGTTCGCGGACCTTTACGAATGAGTCTCAACTTCATCGGCATGGAACGACCGTGAGCCAGCCACCGCTCCTCCTCATCCAGCTCCCCGTCCAGAGCGGCTTCGAGCGCTGGGCGGACGTGGCCGCCGACGTGGCCACCATCGTCATCGCCCTGGCCCTGATCGCCGCCGGCGCGGTGGCGATCTACGGCGCGCTGAAGGTGCGCGGGATGATCAAGCGCATCCGCGGCGACTTCGACCCCGCCATCCGCAACCTGACCGCGGCCAGCGAGCAGGCGAAGGCCATCACGGTCACGCTCCGCCGCAACGTGGACGAGCTGAGCGGGACGGTGACGCAAACGAACGACAAGGTGCGCCGCGCGACGGAAGCGGCCGAGGCGCGGCTGGGCGAGCTGAACGCCGTGCTGGGGGTGGTGCAGCGCGAGGCGGAGGACCTTTTCGTGCGCACCGCTTCCGCGGTCCGGGGCGTGCAGGCAGGGTCGGGTGCGCTGCGGGCCATCGCCCGGCGGCGGGGGGACGAGGCGTACGACGGGTGGCTGGACGACCTGCTGGACGACGACGCCATGGACGCGGAGGACGACGTGCCGCAGATCCACGTGACGCGGACGCGCCGCACCGGCCGCGACATCTTCGACGAGTGACGCAACCGACCGGGGGCACACCGATGGCCCGACAGGAAACCAACGACTTTCTGGCCGCGTTCGCCATCGGCGCGGCGCTGGGGGTGGGCGCCACGCTGCTGCTGCGGCCGCAGAAGCCCAACCCGCGCAAGCAGCTGCAGAAGCGGCTGAAGCCGCACGTCCGCAAGCTGAGCAAGAGCGCCGCGCGCACGCGCAAGGCGGGGCGCATCGCCCCGCGCCCGCCCGCCGCCGAGGGGATGGAGGACGACGCCATCCGCGCCGGCCGCGAGCTGCTGGCCGAGTTCCGCGGCGAGGTGCAGCGCATCCTGGACGAGGCGCGCGACGAGCTGCGCGGGCTGGCCTCCGAGCGCCCGCCACGCGGCGACGGTGGGGAGCTGGAGGGCTGAGGAGGTCCGCCGTGCTCGCCGCCGTCTGCCTGGCCGCCGCCGCCGTGGTCCTGCTCCCGGACCCGGCGTGGGCGTGGGGCCCGGCCACGCACGTGTACCTGGGCTCGGCGCTGCTGGACTCGCTGCACCTGGTGCCCGAGGCGGTGCGGGTGCTGGTGGCCGCGCACCCGTTCGACTTCCTGTACGGCAACCTGGCCGCGGACATCTCGCTGGCCAAGAAGTACGTCCCCGAGGGGCGCCACTGCCACCACTGGCAC
>JAHWJJ010000288.1 GCA_019348475.1 Gemmatimonadota bacterium
GCACGGCGGGCGGGTCGGGGGATGACCCGATATCCTCGGCCGGGGGTTTTATCTCGGCTTTGAGGCGGGTTTCCTGCCGCCTCTCCGGCGCATGCTGGTGTTCGGAGCCACCGCCGGCGGAGACGGTCACCCTCCCGGGCGCGGCCGTAAGCGCCCCCCCCCCGCTTCCCTGCTCCGGCAACATCGCGTTCGCCGGCCCCGCCGCCGCCGCCTTCTCCCTCGCGGCGCGTCCGACCTCCTCCACCTCATCGCGCGGCCCGGTGACGTTCTGCACCGCCTCCTGTACGCGGCCCGCCAGCCGAATGGCGCGGGACGCCGGCTTCTCCTGCGCGTCCTCGAGATGGGCCGGCACGCCGATGGCGCGCTCCGCCGGCCGCATCGCCGCCAGCGGAACGACGCACGCCAGCGCCGCCGCCGCAGTGGCGAGGGCGGCGGCGCGGCTCACCCCGTTGCGGCGCACGGCGTTGTCCAGGATGGCCAGCAGGCGCCCTTCGAACTGGGAGCGGCGCGCCATGGCCAGCGCGTGCGCGGGGCCGCGCGCGGAGCCCAGCGAGCGCACGATGGTCAGCAGGTGGTCCGCGTAATCCGCCGGCGCCGTACCGATCTCCAGCACGGCGTCGTCGCAGGCGTGCTCGCGCTCCTCGCGCAGCTTGCGCACGGCCATCCACACCAGCGGGTTGAACCAGTACACCACCAGCGCCAGGTGCGCGATCCACTGCGTCAGCGCGTCCCACCGCCGCACGTGGGCCAGCTCGTGGGCCAGCACCACGCGGCGGCGCTCGTCCGCCCAGCCGTCCGCTTCGCCGGGAAGCAGGATGACGGGATGGAAGATCCCCCACGTCATCGGCACCGTGGCCGCGGGCTCGCGCAGCAGGCGCACGATGCGCCCCAGCCGCAGCCGGCGCGACAGCCCGTCCGTGAGCCGCACCCACTCGTCGTCCGTGAGCTCGGTGGCGCGGCGCTCGATCCACCGCACGCGGGCGACGCCGTATACCAGCCGCAGGGCGAACAGCGCCGCGCCCGCCGCCCACGCCAGCAGCGCCAGCGTCTTCCAGTCCGCCGGCATGCGGAACGGCTGCGGCGCGGCGGGCTCCACGACCGGCGCCGCCGCCGCCGATGCGCCCGCCACGTCGGCCGGTGCGGCGGCGTCGATCGTCGCGGCAGCGGAAACCGGCGCCGCGTCGGCCGCGGACGGCGCGACAACGAGGGCGGGCACCGGGAGCACCCGCCACTCCGGCACCAGGCCGCGGGCGAAGGGAAGGAGCAGCAGCGCCGCCAGCGCGGCGAGCCACACCAGGTGCCGCGCGGAGGCGGAGGTGCGGCGCATCAGCGCGGCCGCACCGAGCGCGACGAGGAGGATCAGGGTGCCGCGGACCGCGGCGTCCAGCAGGGCGGCCGGGAGGGCGGAGTCCAGCAGCGCGTTCATGGGCCCTCCTCCGCCGCGCGGGCCTGCTCGATCAGCTTCGCCAGCCGGTCCAGCTCCTCACCGGAGGGGCGCGACTCCTCAATCAGCGCGTTCACCACCTGCTCCGGGCTGCCGTTGAAGAAGGTGCGCACCAGGTGGCGCAGCGCCGTGGCGCGCGCCTGCCCGCGCGGGGTGGTGGGAAGGTAGACGTAGCGCTTGCCGTCCATCTCGTGCTTCAGCGAGCCCTTCTCCTCCAGCAGGCGCAGGGCGGCGCGGACCGCGGAGTACGTCGGCGGATCCGGGAGCTCGTCCAGCACCTCCGCGGCGGTCACGCGCCCGCGGCGGTAGACGATGTCCATGATCTGCCGCTCGCGGCGGCTCATTCCCGTGGGGGTCTGCGGGTCCATGCGGCGAGCGGAGCGAAGGCGGAGAAGGACGCGACTGTGCACGTGCTGAATATTCAGCAGGTCGATCCCAAAGTCAAGGGCTCCGCCGCGGTCACCGCGCCGGCGCGTTGCGCACCCGGCGTGGAGCCTGGTGGGCCGCAGCGGCGCGGGACAGACCACGGTTACCTGCGTGGCGAGCGGCCGAGAGGAAAGTGCGGCGGCTACGCGCGCGGAAGCGCCGCCAGCGGCTCGCGGCTGGGATCGAACGTCCGCAGACCATGCTGCTTAGAGAGATCCGCCAGATCCTGGTCTGATGTCACCATGGTGACGGGAGAGAGCGTCCGCCGTGCCTGGAGGCGCAGCGCAGCTGCGAGATGGAGCAGATCCATGCTGCGCGCCCGGGTGGTTCTGCTACGAGTGGTCAGGTCGCAGGCAAGTCGGCGGGTGACGGCATCGACATCCACCAGGTTGAACAATCCCGGAAAATCAATTCTGAACTGAGTGAGCGCCGTGGCATATACCGCTGCAGTTTCCTTCCTCAGCGCGACGCGAATGGCGGTCAGAACTTCAAGGGCGATGAAATCACTGACGAACAGTGAGCCACCCCGCCGATGAATGATCCCGCGCATCGTCGAGGTCCCGTCTTCCGCGAGGTAGAGTTTGACGAGCGCACTCGAATCCAGGAACAGCACGTCAGAACCGCCTCAGAACCCGAATGTTGCGCGCAGCCGACTCAGCCAGCCCGAACGTCGCACGACAATGCGCCCGGGCCGGTCCTCCCAGACCGTCGCCGGCACGATTCCGAGCCCTCGCATCTGCTCCTCGAAAGCTGCGCGATCAGGATGTCCGGGGGGCACCGGCTTCCACTCAACCGCACTCTCCGCATCCTTTTGAGTAGCCATGGCTCCATGCGTTATCGTGAGACGTCAACGCCACTCTCGAATGTAATCCAAATCCAGTGGACGATCCAGACACCTTTCGGAGCGCATTCTTTGGGCCCGCCGTGGGCAATCGGATGAGGGGCGGAGGCGACGGGCACGATAGCGGCCCCGGGCATCGTTCTGCCCGGGGCCGCTTCCATCGATCCTGCGTCCGAAGTCGCCCGGCGAAAGCCCTCGCAGGCTTACGCCGCGACCTGCGCGCGCAGCAGGATCCCTACCACGTCATCGGCTACACCAATGCCGGGCTCGCCGGCAGCAACGATGCCGACTACTGGAACTTCAACAGCATCCTGGTCTTCGCGCAGGGCCCCAACACCAGCCCCGTGCCGCGCATGGTCGTGACCGGCCAGGGAAACGTGGGCATCGGCACCACCGCACCGCAGGCGGCGCTCGATGTGAGCGGGACCGTGCGGGCGACCGCGCTGGAGATCACGGGCGACCTTGTGCTCGGCCCGGTTGCGTCGGTGTCCACCGCGTCGTCCACGGCCACGCTGCGCGGCTTGGTGGTGGACACGAGCACGGGCACCCTGTACGCCCTGGACTGAACGCCGCAACCCGGGGTGACCCGCGACGTTCCGCATGGGGGCGAAGCACGAAAACGGCCCCGAACTGAGTGCCCGGGGCCGCTTCCGCCGATCCTGCGTCCGAAGTCTCTCCGCGAAAGCCCTCGCGGGCTTACGCCTCGATCGTCGCCACCTCGCTGGCGGCGGCCACCGCCGGGGCCGGGGCGGCTTCCACCGCCGCCGCGCCCGCTTCGGCCTCGGGCCCGAAGTCCACGTCGTTGTACCGGTAGATGCCGGTACCCGCCGGGATCAGGTGCCCGATGATGATGTTCTCCTTGAGCCCCTGCAGGTCGTCGCGCGCGCCGCGGAGGGCGGCGTCGGTCAGCACCCGCGTGGTCTCCTGGAACGACGCCGCACTGATGAACGACTGCGTGGTCAGCGACGCCTTGGTGATGCCCAGCAGCAGCGGCTCGCTGGTGGCCGGGGTGCCTCCGCCCGCAAGGTGGCGGCCGTTGGCCTCCAGGAACTCGGTCCGGTCCACCGTCTCGCCCTCCAGGAACTCGGTCGTTCCGGGCTCCAGGACGCGCACCTTCTGCAGCATCTGGCGCACGATCACGCCGATGTGCTTGTCGTTGATCTTCACGCCCTGCAGCCGGTACACCTCCTGAACCTCGTTCAGCAGGTACTCCTGCACCGCCTGCGGCCCCTTGATGCGCAGGATGTCGTGCGGGTTCACCGGGCCTTCCGAGAGACGGTCGCCGGCGCGCACGAAGTCGCCCTCGTGCACGCGCAGGTGCTTGCCCACCGGCACCTCGTACACCCGCTCGTTCCCCGTCTCCGGGATCACGATCACCTCGCGCTTGCCGCGCTTGATGTCGCCGAAGCGCACGGTGCCGTCCACCTCGGTGATGACCGACGGGTCCTTGGGCTTGCGCGCCTCGAACAGCTCGGCGATGCGCGGCAGGCCGCCGGTGATGTCGCGCGTCTTGTACGCCTCGCGGGCCAGCTTGGCCAGCGCGGCGCCCGGCTGCACCGCCTCGCCGTCGCGCACGGTGAGCTGCGCGCCCACGGGAACGATGAACTCGCGCACCTTCACCCCGTTGGCGTCGATGATCTCGATCATGGGGTGCAGCTTCTTGCTGCGGTCCTCGATGATCACCATCTGCCGGCGTCCGGTGCTCTCGTCCAGCTCCTCGCGCACCGACTCGTCCTCGACGATGTCGATGAAGCGCAGGGTGCCGCCGAAGTCGGCCACGATGGGCTCGGAGTACGGGTCCCACGCGAACAGCGTGTCGCCCACGGCCACCGTCTGGCCGTCCTCCACCGAGATGGTGGCGCCGTACGGCACCGCCAGCCGGCTGCGGATGGCCCCCTCGGCCGTCCGCATGATGATCTCGCCCTCGCGGCTGGTGACGATGCGCGCACCCTCGGGCGTGTTGACCGTGGTGATGCGCTCGAACTGGGCCAGGCCCTCCACCTTGCTCTTGCGCCCCGTGGTCGCCGCGATGCGCGCCGCCGTGCCGCCGATGTGGAAGGTGCGCAGCGTGAGCTGCGTTCCCGGCTCGCCGATGCTCTGCGCGGCCAGAATGCCCACCGCCTCGCCCGGGTCCACGATCCCCATGGTGGCCAGGTTGCGGCCGTAGCACTTCACGCACAGCCCGCGGCGGCTCTCGCAGGTGAGCACGCTCCGGATCTTTACCGACTGGATGCCGGCGTCCTCGATCTCGTCCGCCGCCTCCTCGTCGATCAGGTCGCCCGCCGCCACCAGCAGCTCGCCGTCCATGGGGTCGTACACGTCGTCCGACGCCACGGACCCCACGATGCGGTCCTTGAGCGGCTCCACCACGTCCTCGCCCTCCTTGAGCGCCGACACTTCCAGGCCGAGGACCGTGCCGCAGTCCTCTTCCATGATGGTGACGTCCTGCGCCACGTCCACCAGGCGGCGGGTGAGGTAGCCGGCGTCCGCCGTCTTGAGCGCCGTGTCGGCCAGGCCCTTGCGCGCGCCGTGCGTGGAGATGAAGTACTCCAGCACGGTGAGCCCCTCGCGGAAGTTGGACTTGATCGGCGACTCGATGATCTCGCCGATCCCGCCCGTCAGCTTCTTCTGGGGCTTGGCCATCAGGCCGCGCATCCCCGCCAGCTGCCGCATCTGGTCGCGGCTGCCGCGCGCGCCCGAGTTCATCATCATGTACACGGGGTTGAAGCCCCCCCGGTCCGCCGCCAGGCGGTTCACCATGGCGTCCGCCACGTCGTTGTTGGCGTGCGTCCAGGTGTCGATGACCTTGTTGTAGCGCTCGCCGTTGCTGATGACGCCGTTGTTGTACGCGCGGGTAAAGCGCGCCACGTCGTCCTCGGCCTCGCGCAGGATCTCGTCCTTTTCGCCAGGGATCTTCATGTCCTCGATCCCCACCGACACGCCGGCCAGCGTGCTGTAGCGGAAGCCGAACGCCTTC
Source organism: Gemmatimonadota bacterium (assembly GCA_019348475.1). Classification (GTDB taxonomy): domain Bacteria; phylum Gemmatimonadota; class Gemmatimonadetes; order Longimicrobiales; family Longimicrobiaceae; genus Longimicrobium. Next base: position 5,689 of record JAHWJJ010000288.1, read on the forward strand.
AGGTTGTCCAGGAACACCACCGTGGTCGCCAGCCCCACCGTGCGGTAGGCGCTGAAGATGATGTCGCCCTGCTCCTTCTTCCCCATCGTCTTGTTCCAGAACCCCATCGGCGCGGGGACCACGGAATTGAAGATGATGCGGCCCGGCGTGGTGGCCACCCACACCTTCTTCTCGGCCTCGCCCTCTTCCTTGTCGGCCTCCGGACGGGGGTCGGTCAGGAAGTACACCGTGGAGTGGTACCCCACGCGGCGGTGCGCCAGCGCCATCTCCACCTCGGCCACGTGGCCGAAGCGGGGAAGCACCTTTGCCTGGTCGCGCTTTGCGGGCGGCTTGGCAATCTCGGCGGCGTCGGCGGCCACGTCGTCGCGGAAGCTGTCCCGGTCCTTGGTGAGCCAGTAGCACCCGATGACGATGTCCTGCGACGGCGCCGCCACCGGCCGCCCGTTGCTGGGCAGCAGGATGTTGTTGGACGACAGCATTAGCACGCGCGCCTCCAGCTGCGCCTCGAAGCTGAGCGGCACGTGCACCGCCATCTGGTC
>JAHWJJ010000289.1 GCA_019348475.1 Gemmatimonadota bacterium
CCACGGCGCGCGTGGGGTCGGCGTGCTTGTGCTCGTGCATCACGTTCACAAAGCGCAGCGCATATTCCAGGTGCGCCTCCACCAGCGCCTCCTCCGCGCGGGCGGCGGCCAGCTCCAGCCACAGCTCCTCTTCGTCGCTGCGCTTCTGGTGGCGGCGGATGTACCGCAGCACCCCCAGCGGCGTGGCGTAGCGCCAGTCCCACCCCCAGCCGCGGGTGCCCTCGCGCGCCAGGTCTTCCTGCACCTCGCGCTCGTCCATCAGCGCCACCGCCCGCGTGCCGATCACCTCCTTCTCCTCGCCCTCCAGCTCCATCGACTCCAGGTACCGTTCGATGGCGTCGTCGAAGGGCATGCGCGGGGCCAGGATGCTCACCAGGTCCAGCGCCAGGTTGGCGTGCACGTCGATCAGCGCCTCGCGCGCCAGCGCCTCGGTGCGCTCCAGCGTGCGGTCCAGCTCCGGCGGCATGCGCTGCAGCCACTGCGTTACGGGGGATGCCATGGGATACGGTGCGGGCGGAGGGAAAGGGGGACGAGCGCAGCCGGGTCCTCAGAAGCCCCGGCTGTTCCAGTAGACCGCAACCAGCACGATCCCGAACACAATGCGATACCAGGCGAACGGGCGAAAGGTGTTGCTGGACACGTACGCGATGAGCGAGCGGATCACCACCAGGGCGGAGATGAACGCCACCACGAAGCCGATGGTGAAGACGGGGATGTCGGCGGGCGTGGCCACCTCGGCGATGTCGCCCATCTTCACGATGGAGGCGCCCAGCATGGCGGGCACGGCCAGAAAGAACGAGAACTCCGTCGCGGCGGTGCGCGACAGCCCCAGCGTAAGGCCGCCCAGGATGGTGGCGCCGGAGCGCGACAGCCCCGGCCACAGGATGGCCAGCACCTGGAACAGCCCCACCCCCAGCGCCTTGCGCAGCGGAATGTGGTCCACCGACTCCACCGACGGGCGCTTGAAGTACCGCTCGATCAGCAGGATGGCAAGGCCGCCCGCCACCAGCGCCAGCGCCACGGGAAAGGGCTTGAACAGCCGCGCCTCGATCCACTCTTCCGTGGGCAGGCCGATCACCACCGCGGGGATCGTCGCCACCACCAGGTTGATGATGAGCCGCTTGCTTTGGGGGTTGGTGCGCCAGGTGCGCAGCACGTCCCAGAACTTGCGGCGGTACATCCACACCACGGCCAGGATGGCGCCCAGCTGGATGAAGATGATGAACGCGTTTTCCTTCTCGCCCGTAAAGTTCAGCCAGTCCTGCGTAAGGATCAGGTGCCCGGTGGACGAAACGGGGATGAACTCGGTGATCCCTTCCACCAGCCCCAGCACCGCCGCCTTCAGCCAAAGGATCGGTTCCACGTCCCCTCGTTGATCGTCGTCCCCACCCGCTGGACTGGTTGATTCTGCGAATTCCGCTCGGCGTCCGGGGCCCCTCCCCCGGCCCCTCGCCGCTTCGTTCCTCGCGGAGAGGCGAGAACTTCGATGGCGCCGCCGGCCCGTCCCGTGTATCCCCCCGCGCTACGCGGCAAGCGCGGACGAGCCTACGAGAGGGCCGGGGAGGGCGTTCCCCGCAGGCGGGCGCTGAGCGTCCCCACGCCCACCGTGACGGCGGAGCCCAGCAGCGCGAACCAGAGCGTGTCCACCACGCGCGGAATCGCGCCGAACTGCTGCGCCGCCCACAGCGACGCCATCGCGGCGATGGCAATGCCCATGCCCGTCAAGGCGTCCCGCCCGTCCGCGCGGCTCGAAATCAGCCCCAGCAGGAACCCGCCCAGCAGCCCACCGTAGGTGAACGAGGCGATCTGCAGCGCGATCACCACCAGCGGCGTTCCCGCGGCCGCCAGCTGGAACATCAGCGACACCGCGATCATCACCACCCCCCACGCCAGCGTGAACCGCTTCCCGACGCGCAGCAGGTGCGCCTCGCCCGTTCGGCCGGTGAGCGGCACGTACAGGTCGTGCACGCTCACCGCCGCCAGCGCGTTGAGCGACGACGACATCGCCGCCGCCAGGATCGCCGCCACCACCAGCCCCGCGATCCCGGACGGCAGGTGCTCCACGGCGAAGGTGGGGAACACGGCGTCCGGCTGCGGGAACGCGCGCCCCTGGTAGAACACCCACAGCGCCGCGCCGATCACCAGGAAGAGCGCGAACTGAAGGAAGACGATGACCCCCGACCCGACGAGCGCCCGCCGCGCGTCCCGCAGCGAGGGGGAGGCCAGCAGCCGCTGCACGATCAGGTGGTCGGCCCCGTGCGAGGCCATGGTGAGGAACGCGCCGCCCAGCAGCCCCGTCAGCAGCCAGTTCGCCTTCGCGAATCCGCCGTCCAGGTGCACGACGCGCAGCTTTCCCGCCTCCCCCGCCGCCGCCGTGATCCCCTGCCACCCGCCGGGGACCAGGCCGACCAGCACCCACAGCACCGCCAGCCCGCCCACCACGTAGATGAACATCTGCGCCACGTCCACCCACACCACCGCGCGCAGGCCGCCGTAGTAGCTGTACAGCAGCGTGAACACGCCGATGGCCACGATGCTCTGCCAGACGGGGATGCGCGCGATCACCGCCAGCGGGATGGCCGTGGCGAAGATGCGCACGCCGTCCGCCAGCACGCGCGTCACCAGGAACACCAGCGAGGCCAGCCGCCGCGCCCCCGCGCCGAAGCGCTTTTCCAGCAGCACGTACGCGGTGGCGATCTCGCCGCGAAAGTAGCCGGGGAGAAGAAAGACGGAGATGGCGATGCGGCCGATCAGGTAGCCGGCAGCCAGCTGCAGCATCCACAGGTCGCCGGTGTACGCCGTGGCCGGGACGCTGATGACGGTGAGCGCGCTGGTTTCCGTCGCCACCACGGAAAAGCACGCCGCCCACCAGGGGATGGCGTGGTCCGCGAGAAAGTAGTCGCTGGCGTCCTTCTGCCTGCGCCCCAGCAGCCCGCCCAGCGCCGCGACGAAGGCGACGTAGGCCAGGATGATGGCCAGGTCCAGCGGCGAAAGGCTCAACGGCTTCCTCCCGCCGGCGCCGATGCGAGCGCGGCCTGCAGCTGGTCCAGCTTCGCGCCCAGCCACTCCCGCACGGCCGGCTCCTGCCCCGTGTTCGCGGAGAACGAGCGGGCCGCCGCGTCCACGGCGCCGCCCTGGCGGGTGGTGGCGACCAGCTGGTACGTGGTCCGCCCGCCGCGGTCGTACGCGCGCACGTCCCAGGTATGCGCGCCCCGGGATTCGCGGTACTGCGCGGCCCACACCTCCGGGTCGCCGTCCCCGTTGGCATCTTCCACCCCCATCATCCGCGCCAGCTGGGTGGAGTCGGCGGGCGCGGCAGCCGCGGCGTCGCCGGCGGGGGGGAGAAAGGGCTCGCGGGTGGCGTACAGCCCCGGCTTCTGGATGGCGTGGCCGCCGCCCCGGAGCTCCACCACCACGATCTCGTGCCCGCCGGGGGCGATGCGGTTGCCGGGGCGGGCCGGGTCGTCCACCGGCTGCGTGACCGGGAGCGCCGCCGCGATGAAGCGCGTGTCGCGTCCCGGCAGCCCGAACGGCACCGCCATCCGCACCTGCGGCCCCAGAACCCGCCGCGCCACGGCGATCGCCGACGTATCCGCCGCCGCCGCGTCCGCCGCCGGGGCCGTTCCGGCCTCCGCCGCATCCTCGCGTCCGCACGCCCCGCCGACCAGCATCGCCGCGAGCGCCGCGCATCGCACCCGTCTCATCATCCGCTCCTCATCTCCCCTCCGCCGTTGACTTTCGCACTTTCGCACTTTCGCGCGAACGCACCGCACTAACGCACTCCCTCAGCTCCTCCACCACCCGCGCGATCACCGGTCCCCAATCGCCCGGGCGCTGCTGCCGGAACAGGCGCATCGTGGGATACCACGGGTTGTCGTCGCGGCCCTGCATCCAGCGCCAGTCGGGATCCGCGTGCAGCAGGGTCCAGACGGGGACGCCCAGCGCGCCCGCCAGGTGCGCCGGCATGCTGTCGACGGTGATCACCAGGTCCAGCGCCCGCATCACCCGCGCGGCCACGTACGGATCGTCCGATCCAGAGACGACGCCGAACCCCTCCTGGCGCTGCGCCAGCCCGGAGCCGCGCTGCAGGACGTGCAGTTCCACCCCGGGCACCTGCGCCAGCGGCGCGAGCAGCGGAAAGGGGACGTCGCGCCGGCTGTCCCAGTTCCCCGCCTTCCACGCGATGCCGACGGCGAGCCTGCCGTTCTTCGCCAGCGGGGCAGGTGGGACGTGCAGGTATGGGACGTCGGCCGGCAGGGTGCGCGCGGTGGTGCGGAAGACGTGGGGCAGCTCCATCACCTCCACGTCCACGTCGTAGTCGATCCCCACGTCGCCGTCGTGCAGCGGGAGCAGCCGGTCGATCCCCCGTGCCGTGCGGAGCAGGGGGAGGAGCGGCGGCTGCGCCCACACGACGACCTCCGCGGCGGCCTGTTTGACCAGCGGCGCGTAGCGGATGAACTGCAGCGTGTCGCCCAGGCCGTGGTAGCAGCGGATGAGGACGCGCTTGCCGTCCAGCGGCGTGCCGTCCCAGATCCACTGCTCGTGGCGGGGCAGGTGCCAGCACGGCTCCCCCGCGTGCGACGCGAGCACGCGGTCGCTCACGCGCCAGGCGGCCTCCCACTCCCCCGCGCGCACGTGGCGGATCCACGCCGCGCCCGGGTCCTCGCCCGCCACCCGCGCCGCCGCATCCTCTGCCGCCGCACCCGGCATCCGTCCTCCCTCGGCTGGAAGGTTTCGACGCGCCACGACCCGTCCCGCGGGCTGAAGCCCGCGGCTGGAACTGCCACAAGCCCCGCCCTGGGCTCGCGGAGCTCGCCCGGCGGGGCTTCACCTTCATGGCGCTCCCTCAGCTCCCCCGAGCCCCAGCTGCGTCGGCACGAGGGCGCGCGTGCATCACGGCGGGCTTGCGCTTGCGGATCAGCAGGATCCCGGCGGGGGGGACGCGCGGCGCCGGGTGGCGGGCCACGGTTTCGCGACGCGAACAGTATACGATTGCGGGGCGCGCGGCGGGAGGGTGGCTGATCCTGCAGCGCTTCCCCAACGAAAGTACGAAAGTACGAGAGTACGAAAGTACGAGAGTACGGGATCGGGGTCGATCCGCCGGATCTCGCGTCCAGTCGGATGAATCCGCGGCTGGAACGCGGAAAGCCCCGCAAACGGCGCGGGGCTTCGAAGACGATCAGAGTTCGGCGTGACATTCCGCAGGTGAGCCCCGTCCGGCGACCGCAAGCGAGCCGGGGGGCCTTATCGTTTTCCCAGCAGCGGGTTTACCCGCTCATTCCCGCCGCTCATCCTCCCGCACCCCCGCACCCCCGCACGCTCGTACCCTCCTCCCTTACATCCGCACGCTCGTCAGCATGATCGCCGAGCCGATGCCGATCTGCTGGCTCCTGGTGAGGTGGGCGGCGATCTCGCGGTGGTTAAGGAACCGCGCCTCGCCCACCTGGCTGGCCGGGATCGACCGCAGGAACTCGACGTCACCCACGCGCGTCCCGTCCATGAAGACGGCGATGGGCGCCGGTACCCCCCGGTCGTGCTGCGGCCTGAGCCACCCCGGCTGCAACCGCTGGATCACCTCGTACATGTTCGACATCTGCGTACGCACGATCTCCTCGCGCAGCAGCCGGTCAGAGCGGGTGCGGGTGCGGTCCGCCGGCGCCGCCGTCTGCGTGGGCGCGCAGCCGACCGCCGCCAGCAGCAGCAGCGAGAGCAGGAAGAGTCTGCGGACCATGGGAAGTTCCGGGCTGCGGGGATGGCCTTACCCGCGGAGCGCCGCGGGGGATGCAGAGCCAAAGATAAACCCCCGTTCACCCGGCGCAATGCGGACGATGCGGGTTGCCGCGGGTGCCGCCCCGGCCTATCTTGCGCGCCCTCGCGACCGACCCTTGCACCGACTTCACGACATCCCGAGGCGAGCCCGCAGATGGCCAGGTTCCAGGGCGTAGACTACTACGAGATCGATGCGCTGCTCACCGAAGAGCAGCGGATGATCCGCGACACCGTGCGGCAGTGGGTGGACGACGAGCTCATGCCGGTCATCAACGACGCCTACATCGGCCGCTACCTGCCCACGCAGCTGGTGCCGGGGATGGCGGAGCTGGGCGTGTTCGGCGCCAACCTTCCCGAGGAGTACGGGTGCGCGGGGCTGGACAACGTGTCGTACGGGCTCATCATGC
>JAHWJJ010000023.1 GCA_019348475.1 Gemmatimonadota bacterium
CCGTCTCCAGGAAGTAGCGGAGCATGATCTCCGTCACGTCCACGTCGGCGATCACCCCGTCCTTGAGCGGGCGCACCGCCGTGATCCCTTCGGGGGTGCGGCCCAGCATGCGCTTGGCCTCCAGCCCTATCCCCTTGATCTTGTTGGTCGCCTTCTCCATCGCCACCACCGAGGGCTCGTTCAGGACGATGCCCTCGCCCTTCACGTACACCAGGGTGTTGGCCGTGCCCAGGTCCACGGCGATGTCGTTGACCGGGATGAAGCTGCCCGAGCGAAACCAGCGAAAGGCCATGTCGTCCGTCTGAGCTTTCTCGCCGGGGCCGGTGCGGCCTCCGGACGCCTCGGGCAGAACCGCGTGCCCGTGTCAGGTTGCGAGGTGGGGTTGCCGAAAGCCGGCAAAGCTAGGCCGCCCCACGCACATACGCAACCCGGACACCCGTGCCCCCGCCCCCGGCCGCCGCGTGCTGATGCAGGCGGCATGCCGGGGGTGGGCGGAAGGCTGCCGGGACGCGTACGTGGGGCTACCGCCTGAACCTGCCGCCGTCCCGGGCGTGCGCAAGGGGCGCCCCGGGGCCGCCGTCCGCTTCTGGAACGCCCTCGTCCCACGAGCGAACGGTTGCGGCCGCGACCGCACCCCGGCCGCACGCGTAAGTCGTTGTCCTGCAACAACCTGCATTTTCATGCGACACGGCACGCCCCTTTCCTTAAGGGAGCGTGGCCGGACGGCGACCGTTCCGGCCGTGGCGGCGCCGCCGCGAGGCGTGCTCCCCCCTTTGCCCGACCCACCAGACCCACGAGAAACCATGCGTCCATTCACCCGCGGCCCGGCGATGCTCGTTTCGCTCCTTGCCCTGGGCTCGCTCGCCCCCGTCACGGCGGCGGCGCAGTCCACCCCGGCCCCCGCGGCGCAGGAGCGGCCCCGGCCGGCGGTCACGGCGGCTCCGCGCTCCGGCCCCGTCCGCCTGGACGGGCACCTGGACGAGGCGGCCTGGGCCGCCGCCGAGCCGGCGACGGGGTTCACCCAGCAGCGTCCCGCCGAGGGTGCGCCGGCATCGGAGAACACGGAGATCCGCTTTCTGTACGACGAAGACGCGCTGTACGTCGGCGCGCGGATGTACGACTCGCAGGGGGGCGCGGGGGTGACCAGCCGGCTCGTCCGCCGCGACCAGGCTGCCCAGAGCGACGCGTTGCGCATCGACCTGGACACCTACCGCGACCGCCTGCACTTCGTGCAGTTCGTCGTGAATCCCGCCGGCTGGCGCGCCGACGCGGCGGGGCACGACTTCTCGTGGGACCCGGTCTGGGAGGCGGCCACGCGGGTGGACTCGCTGGGGTGGACCGCCGAGATCCGCATCCCGCTCAACCAGCTCCGCTTCTCGCGCGACTCGCTGCAGACCTGGGGGCTCAACGTCATCCGGGTGGTGGAGCGCAAGCAGGAGCGCGCGCTGTGGTCGTTCTGGGGGCAGAACGAGCCCGGCGGCCCCGCCTTCTTCGGGGAGCTGACCGGGCTGCGCATCGGGCGCCGCCCCCGGCACGCGGAGCTGCTGCCGTACGCCGTGCTGCGCAACCGGCGCCTGGGCTCGGGTGATGCGAGCAGTCCGTTCCACGAGCCCAACTCCAGCGCGCTGCGCGTGGGCGGCGACCTGAAGTACGGGCTCACCTCCAACCTGACCCTCTCGGCCACGGTCAACCCGGACTTCGGCCAGGTGGAGGTGGACCCGGCGGTGGTGAACCTGACGGCTTTCGAGACCTTTTTCCCGGAGCGGCGCCCGTTCTTCGTCGAGGGAAGCAGCCTCTTCACCTTTGGCCAGCCGGGGTGCTCCATCAACTGCGGCCAGGGGCTCAACCTCTTCTATTCCCGCCGCATCGGCCGCGCGCCGCAGGGCTCGTCGCTGGCGTTCGCGGCGGGGCCCTACGCCGACATCCCCGAGAACACCGCCATCCTGGGCGCCGCGAAGCTCACCGGCCGCACGGCGGGGGGCTACACGCTGGGCCTGCTGAACGCGGTGACCCGCCGCGAGGTGGCGGAGGTGGCCACGGAGGACGGCGGGCGCGTCTTTCGGACCGTGGAGCCGCTGACCAACAGCTTCGTGGGGCGGGTGCGCCGGGAGATGCACGGCGGCGGGCTGGTGCTCGGCGGGATCCTGACCTCCGTGGACCGCGACCTGAGCGGGGAGGGGCTGCGCTCGCTGCTGCCGGGGAGCGCCCGGACGGCGGGGGTGGACGTGGAGCGGTTGTGGGCGCGGCGCACGTACCGGCTGTACGCCGCCGTGAGCGCGTCGCACGTGGCCGGCGACTCCGGCGCCATCCTGCGCCTGCAGCGCTCCAGCGCGCGCTACCTGCACCGGCCGGACCGCGACCCGGCGTCCAACGGGCTCTTCTCGTACGCGTACGACCCGTCCGCCACGGCGCTGAGCGGCTACGGAGCCATCGCCCGGCTGGCCAAGCAGGGGGGCAACTGGACATGGGATCTGAACGCCGCCGCCATCAGCCCCGGCTTCGAGACCAACGACCTGGGCTTTCAGCAGACCGCCGACTGGCGGTGGCTCAACGGCAGCCTGGGACGGCGGTTCACCCGTCCCACCCGCCATTACCGCACGCTCTCCTTCGCGGCTGGCGCGCAGCACTCGTGGAACTACGACGGCGATCCCACCCGGCGGGAGGTGCTGGCGGTCACCTCGGCTGAGTTCCTGAACTACTGGGGCGCCACCTTCCTCGCCGGCCGCAGCTTTCCGTCCCTTTCGGACCGGCTGGCGCGCGGCGGACCGGTGGTGGGGCAGCCCGGGAGCAGCATGGCGGCCTTCAACCTCAGCACCGACTCGCGGCGGCGCGTCACGCTGCGCACCGGGGTGCAGGCCTCCAGGGACGACGACGGCGGCTCCACCTTCTCCACGAACCTGAACGCCACCATCCGGCCGGCATCCAACGTCCTGCTCACCGTGGGCCCCGGCTTCAGCCGCACGATGAACACCGACCAGTACGTCACCTCGGTGGCCGACACGACGGCCCGCGCGTTCCACGGGCGCCGCTACGTCTTCGCCCACCTGGACCAGCGGCAGCTGTTCATGACCACGCGGGCCAGCGTGACCTTCACCCCGGACCTCTCCCTGGAGCTGTTCGCGCAGCCGCTGCTGGCCAGCGCCGACTACCACGCCTTCCAGGAGTTCGCCGCTCCCCGCCGCCGGGAGAAGCTCGTCTACGGGCGCGACGCGGGGACCATCCAGGAAACACAGACCGACGCCGGGGTGCGCTACGTGATCGATCCCGACGGAGAGGGCCCGGCCCGCAGCTTCAGCGTGCGCAACCCCGACTTCAACTTCCGCAGCCTGCGGGGGACGGGCGTGCTGCGCTGGGAGTGGCGTCCGGGATCCACCGCGTACCTGGTGTGGACGCAGACGCGGAGCGGAAGGGAGGCAGTGGGCGACTTCGACTTCGGGCGCGACCGGGCCGCCCTGCTGAACGCGCCGGCGGACAACGTCTTCGTGCTGAAAGTGAGCTACTGGCTGGGATTGTAGCAGAACGGGGGAGCGCCGGGTCCGCCGGCGCTCCCCACCCACTCTTCACCTCCCGAATCAGCATGCCGATGCGAATCCCGATCTGCTGTGCCCTGCTGTCCGCCGCCTGCGCGCCGGTGGGCTCGTCCTCCCCGCCCACGCCGGCGGCCACGCTGGCAATCACCCACGTGACGGTGGTGGACGTCACCGGCGGACCCGCGCGCCCCGGCCAGACGGTGCTGGTCAGCGGCGACCGCATCGTCGCCGTGGGTCCCGCGGCCCAGGTGCGCGTCCCCCGGGGGGCCCGCGTGGTGGAGGGCGCGGGCAGGTACCTGATCCCGGGGCTCTGGGACATGCACGCCCACGCGGTGGGCTACGGCGACACGGCCGGGCAGCCGGCCCTCAAGCTGAGCCTGGCCCACGGGGTCACCGGGCTGCGCGACATGGGCTCGCACCCGTTCCAGACGGCAAGGGCGTGGCGCGACGCCATCGCCGCGGGACGGATGCTGGGGCCGCGGATGCTGATCGCGAGCCCGGTGGTGGAGAACCCCCGCTGGCTGGCGGCGGTGCGGCGCTGGGAGGAAGAGGCGGGCAAGTCCACCGAGTGGATGAACGGGCGCTTCGGGCCGGGCACGGTGGACGAGGCGCGGCGCTTCGTGGATTCCGCGGTGGCGATCGGGGCGGACCACATCAAGGTCCGCAACTGGCCGGCGCCCGAGATCTCCGCGGCCCTGGTCGCGCGGGCGCGCGAGCGCGGGATCCCGGTGGTGGCGCACGGCAACCGGCCCTTTCCCGAGGCCGGCGTGGCCAGCTACGAACACTCCATCTTCCCCTCCCTGGACGAGGGGCGCGACTCGCTCTTTCGCCAGTGGGCCGGCAGCGGCGCCGCGTTCGTCCCCACCCTGGTCGCCTCGTTCGCGCGGCTGCACCCAACGGACTCGGTGATCGCCTGGATCGATCCGGCCCGGACGCCCAAGCTGCGCTACGCGCCGGCCCGCCTGCGCAACGACTGGCGCCAGGAGCTGGAAATCGCCGCAAAGAACGAGCGACCCTTCGACTGGCGGGGCCACCACCAGGACCAGCTCCGCGACCTGCGGGAGATGAGGCGCGCCGGCGTGCGGATTCTCGCCGCCTCGGACTTCGGCGCGCCGCTTACGATCCCCGGCGTGGATCTGCACGAGGAGCTGGCGAAGTTCGTCAGCGACGTGGGGATGACGCCCCTGGAAGCCCTGCGGGCGGCGACGCTGCATCCGGCGGAGTTCCTGGGCCTGGCCGACTCGCTCGGGACCATCGCGCCCGGCATGCTGGCCGACCTGGTGCTGCTCGATGCCGACCCGCTGGCCGACATCCGCAACACGCGGCGCATCCACGCGGTGGTCGCCAACGGGCGGCTGCTGGACCGCGCGGCGCTCGACCGGCTCCTGGCCCACGTGGAGCAGGCCGCGGCGGGCCAATGAAACGGAGAACGGAGATGCGTGCGATGAACGGAATGGGCCGGGCGCTCGTGCCAGTGGCGCTGCTGGCGCTGACGGCCGCCCCCGCGGCGGCGCAGCAGCAGGAGGGTTGGACGTGGGAGGGGCGGCTGGCGGCGGGGCAGGTGATCGAGGTCAAGGGCGTGGTGGGCTCCATCCGCGCGCTGCCGGCGAGCGGAGACCGCGTCGAGGTGGTCGCCGAGAAGCGGTCCGGGCGGGGCGAGGTGCAGAGGGTCGCCTTGCAGGTGGTGGAGCACGAGCACGGGGTGACGATCTGCGCGATGTACCCCACGCCCGCCTACGCGCCCAGGAACGAGTGCGTGCCCCTGGGCGAGGGCCGCATGGGAAACTTTGGCACCGACGTAGTGGTGGACTTCACCGTCCGCGTTCCCGCCGGCGTCGCCCTGGGCGCACGCACGGCGGTGGGGGACGTGGAGGCGCGGGAGCTGGGCGGGGACGTGGAGGCCAGCACGGCCGCCGGCAACATCTCGGTGTCCACCCGCGGTGCCGTGAACGCGCGGACCGTCGGCGGATGGATCCAGGTCTCCATCGGGGCGGAGCGGCTGCTGAACGACGTGGAGCTGACCACCATCGGCGGCGACATCACCCTGGAGTTGCCCGCCGGGCTCGACGCCGACCTGCACCTTCGCGCCGTCGGCGAGATCCGCGCCGACTTCCCGGTCACACCGCAGGGCCGCCCCGGCCCGGGGCGGCTACGTGGGCGCATCGGCGCGGGCGGGCCGCAGATCTTCGCATCCACCATGGGCGGCGACATCCGCCTGCGCCGGCGGCCATGACCGCCGGCACGGGGGCCCGTCCTCGCCCTGAAAGCAATTCCATCGCCCGGGAGAGATACCCGGGGAGCCGGTTCGCCGGACGCAACGCGCAGAGGAGGCGCAGCCCGACCATGAAAACGCTCGCCCTCACCACCGCCCTGTTCGCCGGCCTCTTCGCGACGCAGCTGCCAGCCGCCGCGGCCCAGGAACGACTGGAGGGGACCTGGAGATTGGAGCGGCATCAGGACGGCGTACAGCTCACGCTTTTCGGCGCAGGGTTCGGCATCTGGGGGCGCACCTTCGGCCTCACCGTGATGCAGGGCCTGGCACCAGGCGCGCTGGCGGCGGAGGTGCTCACGCCCGTCGCCTTCCGCATGGAGCGGGAGCCGGGGGTGTTCGCGATGCAGGGGACCTTTCGCGACGGCCGGGGCACCGGCCGGTACGAGTTCCTGCCCGACGCGGAATACGGCGCCATGCTGCGCTCGCTGGAGATCGCGCAGGACCAGCGGGTCACCTGCCGCACGCTGATGACGATCGCCTTCTTCGGGAACGCCCCGCGGGAGACGGTGCGGGAGCTGGCGGGGATGGGATTTCCGCGGCTGTCGCTCGCGGAGGTGATCGAGATGGCGGTGCACGGCGTCACGCCCGACTACGTCCGCGCCATGCGGGCCGCCGGGGTGCCGGCCCGGACGAGCGCCGCGGACTTCGCCGAGATGCGGACGCACGGCGTCACGCCCGAGTACGTCCGCGGGATGGGTGAAGTCGGCTACCGCGGCCTGACCCCGGGGGAGCTGGTGAACCTGCGCCTGGGCGGGGTCACGCCGGTCTTTGTGCGCGAGCTGCGCGAGGCGGGGCTGCGGGACCTCTCGCCGGACGAGCTGATGCGGCTGCGCCACCAGCCGCCCACCCGCCAACCACGGCGCGGGGGATGACGATCCACGCAAGGGAGCTGATGCTCGCGTTTCTTGAACCTGAACGGAGATGGACCTGATGATTCGCCGCGCGATCCGCACGACCCTCTGCTGTACGCTCGCGTTCGCCGCCGGGGCCTGTGCGGGGGGCTCGCCGCGCGCCGGCGGCATGACCGGCCACGCCGCCGCTTCGGGAGCCGCCGCTCGCCCCGCGGAAGCGGGCCAGCCCCTGACCCCGCTCGTGGGTCACCACCAGCACCTGTACAGCCCGGCCCTGGCCGCGCGAGCGGCCGGCACGCCGGAGGCGCCGGTGGAGTTGCCCGCGGACCTGGCGCGCGTGCTCCGCGCGCGAGAGGCGGGATGGAACGACTCCGTTGCGCTGGCCCCGCTGTACGCACCGGACGCCCTGGTCCTCGATTCACGGAGCGGCCGGTGGATCCGCGGCCGGAGCGCTGCCGCCGCCTTCGTGGGCACGCAGTTCGGCCGGCCCTACGTCTTCACCCCCGTTTCCGCCTCCGTGGACGGGTCCGAGGCCCACGTCGCGGGGCACTTCACGCGGACGGTCGAGGGACAGCCCAGGCACTTTGGCCAGTTCGTCATCGCGTTGCGGAAGGGGGAAGCGGGCGAGTGGCGCATCGCCGCGGAGTCGCCCTCCTTCCCGCAGGCCCCCGCGCCCGGACCCGTCACGGCCGACCAGCTCGTCGCGCAGATGGACGAGGCCGGCGTGCGGCTCGGCGTGGTGCTCTCGCTCGCGTATGGCTGGGGGAGCCCGCTCCGGGCGGCGGAGGAGGACGAGTACGCCAAGGTCCGGGCGGAGAACGACTGGACGGCACGGGAGGTGGCCCGCTTTCCGGACCGGCTGGTGGCGTTCTGCGGCGTCAACCCCCTGAAGGACTACGCCCTGGCGGAGATCGAGCGCTGCTCGCGCGAACTGGGGATGCGCGGGCTCAAGCTGCACTTCGGCAACTCGGGGGTGGACGTGCGCAACCCCGAACACGTGCAAAAGGTGCGCGCCGTCTTTCGCGCGGCGAACGGCCTGGGCATGCCGATCCTGGCCCACCTGTGGACGCGGGACCCGTCGTACGGGCGCGCGCATTCGGAGATCTTTCTGGAGCAGATCCTTCCCGAGGCGCCGGACGTGACGGTGCAGGTGGCGCACATGGCCGATGCGGGGCCGGGCTACACCTTTGACGCAGCGCTGGAGCCGCTGGCGCAGGCCGTGGCGGCGGGAGATCCGCGTACCCGCAACCTCTACTTCGACGCCACCACCAACGTCACTCTGCAGATGCCCGTAGCGCAGGCGGAGCTGCTCGCGCGACGGATCCGGGAGATCGGCCCGGAGCGCATCCTCTTTGGCTCGGACGGAGCCTGGGGCGGCAACCCGACGATCAGACAGGCGTGGGCCACGTTCCGGGGCGTGCTGCCGCTGTCGGAAGCCGAGTTCCGCACCATCGCGCAGAACGTGGCGCCGTACCTGCGCTGATCCCGGCCACCCCCCGACGAGTTCTGGCGCGCCTCTATTTACCTTTGCCTCCGTGGCCTGCGTGCCCCCCCGCGCGAACTGTCATCCTGAGGGAAGCGCCCGCGCGGAAGTCGACCTGAGACAAGGCCTTGGGCGCGACCGAAGGATCTTGTGTGCGAAACGAGACGCCGGCCCCGTGCACCGGAGCCGTCAATCGGTTCACGGGCAAGATCCTTCGTCGCCGCCAGAGGACTCTGGTGGGTGAAGCCAGCGCGGCGGCTCCTCAGGATGACGCGCGTCGCCGGACGGAGTTTCTCAATCCGCGATCCGCGGACGCCCGCCGGCGAGAGCGGCCGACGTCTCGGCCGTTGCGGCTGCCGCATCCCGCCCGGCCGGGAGCAGCAGGCGCGCCGTGCACCCCGGCGCGTCGGGGCGGTTGGCGAGCGTGAGAGTGCCGCCGTGCGCCTCCGCGATCTGCCGCGACAGCACCAGTCCGATGCCGGTGCCGTGCGGCTTGGTGGTGTAGAAGGGGACGAACAGGTTGGCCGTGTCGGCCAGACCCTGCCCCTGGTCCCGCACCCAGAGCTCCACCAGGCCGTCGCGGAGGGCCCACCCCACCTCCAACGCGCCCCCCGTCTCCAGCGACGCGTCCGCGGCGTTGCGCACCAGGTTGATGAGGAGCTGGTCCAGCTGGTCGCCGTCCGCGTGCAGGCTCGTGGGCGGGCCCGGGCGGACGGAGACCGGCACCCGCGTCTCCAGGCTGGCCACGCGCCGCACCCACGGCTCCACCTCCAGCGGCGCCATCTCCGGACGGGGGAGGCGCGCCAGCCGGGCGTAGCTGGCCATGAAGCGCCCCAGCGCGGCGGCCCGCGCGGCGACCACGTCCAGCCCCTGCTCCAGGTCTTCGCGCAGATCCGGCGGGGGCGGGTCGCGCCGCATCAGGTCGCGCAGGCTGCCCGCGATGGAGCGGATGGGCGCGAGCGAGTTGTTGATCTCGTGGCTAAGCACCCGCACCAGCCGCTGCCACGCCTGGCGCTCCTCCTCGCGCAGCGCCCGGCTCAGGTCCGAGAGGACCAGCAGGTGGTGCGGCAGCCCCGCCTGCCGAAAGGTGGTCCGGCGCACCTCCCACCGCCCCGATCCGCCGGGGAAGGCCGCCTCCACCATCCGCGGCGCGTCCCCCGCCAGGCAGGGCGCCAGCCCCACCTCGTCCGCGCGCCGGCCCAGCAGGCGGGCCGCGGGGGCGCCCAGCAGCCGCTCACCCGCGCGGTTCACCAGGCGCAGCGCGTCGTCCCCGTCAAAGGCGAACACGGCCACGTCGATCTCCGCCATCACCGTCCGCAGCAGCGCCGTGGCCTCCAGCGCGCCCAGCCGCTGCTCGCGCAGGCGCGTGCTCAGGGCGTTCACCTCCAGCAGCGCCAGCCCCAGGGCGTCGTCCGGGCGGGCCCCGCGGGAGGCGACGGAGAAGTCGCCCTCCCGCAGCCCCGCCAGCAGGTTGGAGAGCGTCTGCAGGGGACGGATCACCTGCTCCCGCTGGTACAGCGCGAACCCGCACCAGAGGACCAGGACGAGCAGGGTGAGCATCCACCGGCCACGGGATGGGCCGCCGGTCCAGAGCAGCGCGAGCGCGACCGCGGCGCCGGGAAGTCCGATGAGCAGCCCCAGCAGCAGGATGCGGCGTTCGTACTGCATGGCCCACCGGCGCCGGCGGCGGGTCACAGGCCGTAGCGCTGCAGGCGGCGGTAGAGGGCGCTGCGGGACAGCCCCAGCGCGTGCGCCGCCTGGGTCACGTTGCCGCCGTGCCGCTTGAGCGCCTTGCGGATCAGGGTGCGCTCCACCTCCTCCAGCTCCATTTCCTCCAGGTCGGGCCCGCTCTCCTCCGGGCGGTACAGGTTCAGGTCCGCCGTGCGCACCGTGTCGCCCTGCGCCAGCAGCACCGCGCGCTCCACCGCGTGCTCCAGCTCGCGGACGTTCCCCGGCCACTCGTATTGCAGCAGGGCCTGCATGGCCCCGGGCTCAAAGCCCGCCAGCGGCTTGCGGTAGCGCTCCGCCTGCCGGCGCAGGAAGAAGGCGGCCAGGAGCGGGATGTCTTCGCGCCGCTGACGCAGGGGCGGCAGGCGGATCTCCACGGTGTTCAGCCGGTAGAGCAGGTCCTCGCGAAAGCGCCCCGCCTGCACCTCTTCGCGGATGTCGACGTTGGTGGCGGCCAGGATGCGCGCGTCGGAGGTGCGGGCCCGGGACGACCCCACCCGCTGGAACTCGCCCGTCTGCAGCACGCGCAGCAGCCTGGCCTGCAGCTTCATGGGCAGGTTGCCGATCTCGTCCAGGAACAGGGTGCCGCCGTCCGCCAGTTCGAAGTACCCCACCCGGTCGGCCTTGGCGTCGGTGAACGCGCCCTTCACGTGGCCGAACAGTTCGCTCTCGAACACGCCCTCCGACAGTCCGCCCGCGTTCACCGTCACCAGCGGCCTGCGCGCGCGCTGCGAGGCGGCGTGCAGCGCGCGGGCGACCACCTCCTTGCCCGTGCCGTGCTCGCCGGTGATGAGCACGTTGGCCAGCGAGGGCCCCACCCGCTCGATCATGCGCAGCACCGGCTGCATGGCGGCCGACTCCGCGATCAGGGCGGGGGCCCCGCCGCCCCGCAGCACCCGGTTCTCGTCCTCCAGCCGCTCGCTGCGGCGAAGGGCGCGGGTGAGTTCCACCTGCGTGCGTAGCGTCGCCAGCAGGCGCGCGTTGTCCCAGGGCTTCTCCACGTAGTCCCGCGCGCCGCGGCGCATGGCCTCCACCGCTCCCTCCACGCTCCCCCACGCCGTCATCACCACCACGGGCACGTGCGCGTCCGCGGCGACGACGCGGGCCAGCAGGTCCAGCCCCTCGCGCCCGGAGGTGGTGTCGCGGGTATAGTTCAGGTCCACCAGGGCTACGTCCGGCACCTGGTCCCGCAGCATCTGCAGGAACTCGGCAGGGGACGCGGCGGTGCCCACGCGGAACCCCTCGGCCTTGAGCAGCAGGTGCAGCGCGTGCAGCACGTCCGGCTGGTCGTCGGCGACCAGGACGTACGGCGCGGATGAGCTGGAGTGGTTCATCACCGGGGGATGGGTGCGTGCCGCGCGCGCGGCCGGAGCGGGGCCGGCCTCATTCCGCGCGCAGGGCGGCCGTGGGGTCCATGCGCGCGGCCCGCCGGGCGGGAAGGTAGGTGGCGAGCAGGGCCACCGCCGCCGTGAACAGCGCCACCCCCGCCAGCGTGGCCGGCTCCACGGCGCGGACCCCGAAGAGCAGGCTCGCCATCACCCGCGTCAGGAAGAGCGAGGCCGCCAGGCCGATCGCGATCCCCAGGAGCGTGAGCCGCATCCCCTGGCCCAGGATCCGGCCCAGCACCTCGTGCGGGTCCGCGCCCACGGCCATCCGCAGCCCGATCTCCTGCCGGCGCTGCGCGACGGAGTACGACACGGTGCCGTACAGCCCCAGCGCCGCCAGCAGCAGCGCCATCCCCGCGAAGCTCGCCAGCACCACCAGGGTGATGCGGGGCCGGGCCACGTTGTCGCCGAGGATCTCGTCCATCGTGCGGACGGCGCCCACCGCCTGGTCGGGGTCCACCTCCCGCACGGCCGCGGCGGCCGGCGCGGCGAGCGCCCCGGCATCCCCCGCGGCGCGGATCACGAAGGCCAGGCGCCGCGACGGGGCCTGCGCGAAGGGGCGGTAGATGGCGGGCGCGGGAGGCCGGGTCGGCCCGGTCTCGCGCACGTCCCCCACGATCCCCACGATCCGGGCGGAGACGGTGTCGCTGCCCCAGGTGTGGCCGATCCGCCGTCCGACGGGGTCCTCGCCGGGAAAGTACCTGCGCGCCATCTCCTGGTTGACCACCGCCACATGCGCCCCGCCCGTATCGGAGGGCGCAAAGGCGCGGCCGCGCAGCAGCGGAATGCCCAGCGCCGCGAAGTAGTCGCCCGCGACCACCCGAAAGTCGGCGGCGAGCCCGGACGCGTGCTCCGCCGGCGGCCGGTCCTCGCGGTAGAAGCCGTGGGCCATCTTCGCGTCCATGAGGGGAAGGTACATGTCGGCGCCGACCGCCCCTACCCCGGGAAGCTCCCGCAGGCGCGGCAGCAGCCGGTCCACGAACCCCCGGAGCGCCGCCTCGTCCCCGTAGCGCGCGGACGCGAGCCGCATGCGCAGGGTCAGCACCCCCCGGGTCTCCACCCCCGTGTCCACGGCCAGGATGTTCCGCAGGCTGCGCCCCAGCAGTCCCGCGCCGGCCAGGAGAATCACCGTGAGCGCCACCTGCACCAGCACGAACGCGTGGCGAAGGCCGCCGCGGCCCCCGAGCGCCCCGCCGCCGCCCTGGCGCAGCGCGTGGGACAGCTTCACGGACGAGCCCAGCACGGCGGGCGCCGTGCCGAACGCGATCCCCGTCAGGAGCGTGCTGGCCAGGGCAAACCCCAGCACGCGCCCGTCCACCCGCACCTCCTCCAGCCGCGGGAGCGGCAGCTCGCCTGGCAGCAGGCGCACCAGCGCCTCGGTCCCCCACACCGCCAGCAGCAGCCCCAGCACTCCGGCGATCCCGGCCAGCAGCACGCTTTCCACCAGCGCCTGGCGCACCAGCCGCCCGCGGGTGGCGCCCAGCGCCAGCCGAAGGGCCATCTCGCGGGAGCGCGCGGCGGCGCGGCCCAGGAGCAGGTTGGCCACGTTCGCGCAGGCGATCAGCAGCAGCAGGCCAACGGCGCCCAGCAGCACCAGGAGCGCCGGGCGCACGCCGCCGGTCACCTGTTCGTGCACGGGCAGGAGCGTCGCGACGCGCCCGCGGTTGGACCGGGGCTGTTCCTTCGCCAGCTGGCGGGAGATCGCCTCCATCTCCGCCTGCGCCCGCGCGAGCGTCACGTCCGGCCGCAGCCGGCCGACCACCTGCAGGTACCGCCCCCGCCACCCCGGGTCCAGCTCCACGGGCATCCACAGGTCCATCCGCGCGCCGGGCGCCCGGAACCCCTCCGGCATCACGCCGAGCACGGTCACCGGGCTGCCGTTGATGGTGATGGCCCGGCCGACCACCGCCGGGTCGCCGCCGAAGCGGCGCTGCCAGAACGCGTGGCTGAGCACCGCCACGCCCTCGCCGGGGTCGCCCGGGCGGTAGGTGCGCCCCAGCCGCGCGTCCGCCTGCAGGGTGGCGAAGTAGTTCAGCGTCGTCAGCATGGACGTGACCTCCTCCGCCGGGCCGTCCCCGGTCAGCGTCTGCGGCCACTCGGAGCTGGCGGCCAGTTCCGCGAAGCTCTCCGCCCGGGCCCGCCACGCGGAATAGTCCGCCGGCGACACGTAGTTCCGCTCCAGCGTGGGCGTGCGCTCCCACACCATCACCAGGCGCTCCGGGTCCGTGTAGGCCAGCGGCCGCAGGAGCACGGAGTTCACCACGGTGAACATGGCCGTGCCCGCGCCGATCCCGAGCGCCAGGGTGAGCACGGCGACGGCGGTCAAGCCCGGGTTGGTGAACAGCTTGCGGGCGCCGTAGCGAACGTCGTGCAGCAGCGCGTTCATGCCCGGAGGCCCGCGTGTGCGGCAAGCGGCTCCGCCCCGCGCGCGGTGGCCTCCTCCACCACCTGGCCGTCGAAGAGGTGCACGGTGCGTTCGGCGTACTCCGCGTAGCCGGGATCGTGCGTGACCATCACCACGGTGCTGCCGCCCCGGTGCAGGTCGCGCAGCAGGTGCATCACCGCCTCGCCGTTCGTGCTGTCCAGGTTGCCGGTGGGCTCGTCCGCCAGCAGCACGCGGGGCGACCCGACGACGGCGCGGGCCACCGCCACGCGCTGCTGCTGGCCGCCGGAGAGCTGCGCCGGGTAGTGCCGGGCGCGGCCGGCCATCCCCACCCGCTGCAGGGCCTGCTCCACCCGCCGCCGTCGCTGCGCCGCGTCCATCGTCCGGTAGGTGAGCGGCAGCTCCACGTTCTCGTAGACGGTGAGGTCGGCGATCAGGTTGAACGCCTGGAAGATGAAGCCGATCTCGCGGTTGCGGATGCGCGCGCGCTGCGCCGGCGTCAGGCCGGCCGTCCGATCGCCGCCCAGCCGGTACTCGCCCGCGGTGGGTGTCTCCAGCAACCCCAGCACCGAGAGGAGCGTCGTCTTTCCGCAGCCGCTGGGCCCGGCAACGGCGACGAACTCCCCGGGATGGATCTGCAGGTGGACGTTTCGGAGCGCCTGCGTCTCGACCTCTTCGGTCAAGAACACCTTCTCCACCCCCACCAGCTCGATCAGCGGCCCGGACTGGTTGCGCATCTGGATTTCGGCGTGCGGTGCGGATGCCGGCCTGCGGGCTCCCGCGGCGGGCGCGAGGGGCGCGAGAAGGGATGGAACACCCGCGCGACGGGCGGGGGCTGGCGCTGGAACAGAGACAAGGTCCATGCCAGCCTGGGCGATGCGTAAAGTCAAGCCAGATCAACGATTCAAACCGAAGCGCGGGGCACCCGCGGCGCCCCGGTTGTCCGGTCGTGGGATTCCGCCGTCCCAGAATCGAACACCTCACCGGCGGGTGCGGCCGCGTGCCCTCAATCCCGGCTGTCCGCGAGAGCGAGGGTTGCCCAATGTTTCGTGGCCGGTTTAGAATGCGTACTCCTTCCGCCGCCGCACGCGCCGCGCGGACCCATCCGTCCCCGTCCATCGGAGGAGCACGCCCATGAACAAGCTGCGGCTGAACCCGGAAGACCTCGCCGTCGACACCTTTCAGACCGGTGATAACCGCACGCCCCAGCGGGGGACGGTGGCCGCGCACGCGGACACCAAGATCTTCTGCCTCTCCACCCTCAAGACGGACATGACCTGCTGTCCCTGCACCCCGATGATCTGACGCGCGGCGGCCGGCGCAGACGCGGGCCCGGCGGATTCCCTCCGCCGGGCCCGTTCCACGTTCTCGCGGCCGAGCCGCCGTTTAGCCCACCGGTGCGGCCGCCGCGGAGGTCGCCGCGGCGTCTTGATCAGTGCCCGGTAGAGCCGAAGCCGCCCGCGCCGCGGCCGGACTCGCTCAGCGCCTGCGCCTCTTCCACCTCCGGCGCCAGGAACCGCGCGAACACCAGCTGCGCGATGCGCGTTCCGCGGGGGATGGGGACCGGCTCCGACCCGGCGTTCCAGACGATCACCTTCAGCTCGCCGCGGTAGTCGGGGTCGATGGTGGCGGGGGAGTTGGGGAGGGTGATGCCGTGGCGTAGCGCCAGGCCGGAGCGCGGGCGCACCTGGCACTCCACGTCCGCGGGGAGTTCCATCGCCAGCCCCGTGCGCACCAGCCGCCGCTCCCCCGCCCCGAGGACGAAGTCCGGCTCCGCCGACGCCACGTCGTAGCCGGCGGACCCCGGCGTCTGCCGCGCCGGGAGCGGCAGGTCGGGGTTGTTTTGCAGCCGCCGGAAACGAACGCGGTCCGCGGCCATCAGAACCTCGCGTCGTTCTTACGCCGCTCCCAGGCGTCCGCCTCGGCCGTCGTGTAGGTCAGCATGGGCCCTTCCGAGCCGGGAAGCACCGTCAGCATGATGCGCACGCCGTTGGCGGGATCGGTCCACGCCTTCGCATACCCGCCGCGCCCGGCCAGCGCCGCCGCGCAGGGATCGCCCGCCGCGCGCCCGACGGTGCGCTCTTCCGCCTGCAGCTCCGGATAGCGCCGGGTGACGGCGTTGTCCAGCAGCCGCAGGGCGATGCCGCAATCCGCGGCGCCGTTCACCGGGGCCATGTACCCGCCGCGCATCAGCCCCATCCGCGGGTGCACGAAGTACATCGTCACCACCTCTCGCCCGAGCACGCGGTCGTGGTACAGCATTGCGGAAACACCCTCGGCATCCGGCTGCTCCATCACCGCCGCGCCGCGCTGTTCGACGATCGCGGCACGCGTGGTCCCCCACGGGAACCCCGCCGCGCCGGTGACCCGGGCCCCCGGCGCGTTGGCGGCGGACGCCTGCGCGTTCGCATCGGCGGGCGCGGCGCAGAACAGGGCGAGCGCCGCCAGCGCGGCGGCGAAGAGGCGAGGGGGCACGGGAACGCTCCGGAGTCGTGGGTCAGGGATCGACGGGCAGTGATGCGGGGAAGGACCAAGATGGTCGAATTCGGGAAATCAAGCAAACGCGTCGCGCGCCGCCCGCCGCGCGTACATCAGCGACAAGGAAAAGGGACAGCCCCCGACCGAAGGCTGTCCCGAAATTCCCTGTTCCCTCTTCCCTGTTCCCTGCCCGTCAGCCCAGCACCTGCTCCACCGGCACGTACGGCAGGTCGAACGCCTCGGCCACCCCGGGATACGTGACCTTTCCGTTCACCACGTTCAGCCCCAGCGCCAGCGCGGGGTCGCGGCGGCAGGCCTCCTGCCAACCCAGGCGCGCCAGGCGCTGCGCGTAGGGGAAGGTGGCGTTCGTCAGCGCGAGCGTGCTGGTGCGCGGCACGCCGCCGGGCATGTTGGCCACCCCGTAGTGGATCACCCCGTCGATCTCGTAGATGGGGTCCTCGTGCGTGGTGGCGCGGATGGTCTCCACGCAGCCGCCCTGGTCCACGGCCACGTCCACGATCACGGCGCCGTTCTTCATGTTCTTGAGGTCGGCGCGCTTGATGAGCTTGGGCGCCTTGGCCCCCGGCAGCAGCACCGCGCCCACGACCAGGTCCGCCTGCTCAACGCGCTCCAGCAGGTTGTGCCGGTTGCTGTAGATGAGCTCCACGTTGGCGGGCATCACGTCCGACAGGTAGCGCAGCCGCTCCAGCGACAGGTCCAGGATGGTGACCCGCGCGCCCAGGCCGGCCGCCATCTTGGCGGCGTTGGTCCCCACGACGCCGCCGCCGATGATCACCACGTTGGCGGGCGCCACGCCGGGAACGCCGCCCAGCAGCATCCCGCGTCCGCCGTAGAACCTCTCCAGGTACTTGGCGCCGGCCTGGATGGCCATCCGCCCCGCCACTTCGGACATCGGCGTCAGCAGGGGGAGCTCGCCGTTGGGCATCTGCACCGTCTCGTACGCCACGCACACGGCGCCGCTGTCGATCATTCCGCGCGTGAGCGCCTCGTCCGCCGCGAAGTGAAAGTAGGTGAACAGGAGCTGGTTCTCGCGCGTGCGCCCGTACTCCACCGCGATGGGCTCCTTTACCTTCATGATCATCTCGGCGCGGGCCCACACCTCTTCCACGTCGTGCATGGTGGCGCCCACGGCCTCGTACTGGTCGTCCGTAAAGCCGCTTCCCTCGCCCCCGCCGCGCTCCACCATCACCTGGTGCCCGGCCTGCACCAGGGCCTCGGCGCCCGCGGGCACCAGGGCGATCCGGTTCTCGTTGGTCTTTATCTCTTTCGGGACGCCGATCAGCATCGTCACGCAGCGGTTCAGGGTACGGTCCACGGCTGAGGCCCGCTCAGCACGGGCGGGCGACAATATACACCCGCCGGGGCGTTTGGCGAGACTCTGGGCAGTGATGGCGTGCGGGAGGGGGGTGAAGGGGTGAAGGGGTGAAGGGGTGAAGGGGTGAAGGGGTGAAGGGGTG